>CAYGPA010000125.1:0-11395 GCA_964351535.1 uncultured Planctomycetaceae bacterium | reverse complement strand
GCGCTGACGTGCAGGTCGAGGACGCCGTCGCCGCTCGTCTCGGCCAGCAGGACGCTCTGCCCCATCGTTCCGCCGAGCCGCGTCATGGTCAGGTCCGCCGAACCGCCGAGGGTCGCCGACGGCGTCACGGTCCCGACGAGGGAGGCTCCGCCGCTCCAGACGAACACGGCGCCCTGGGTCGTCGAGTTCCCGATGCCCGCGGAGAAGTAGGGGGCCGCGGAGATCACGTCCACCTGCCCGTCGCCCGTGACGTCGCCGAACTGCAGCGACTGGCCGACGTTCCGCATGGTGCTCTCGACCGACGTCGCTCCGAGAAACACGTCCGGAGTCGCGACCGAAGCCACGAGCGTCGCCAGCGGGCTGACGGACCCGGCCAGGCTCGCGCCGCCGGCCCAGACGTAGTGGGCGCCGGCGCGCGAGGCCGCGGCGCTCGCGTAGGAGCAGCCGATCACGATGTCGGTCACCCCGTCGCCCGTGACGTCCTCGAAGGTCAGGGCATGGCCGTTGGCGACGTTCCACTGATCGTGGCGCAGCGTCCCGAGCCGGTCGCCGGCCAGGGCGCCGGGTACCGTCAGGTACGCGTCGGCGTCGAGCGTCCCCGCCAGGCCGGGTCCGCCGCGCCAGACGTACGCGGCACCCGTGTTGACGACGCCGCCGACGTCCGCGTTCGACGCCAGGGCCACGATGTCGACGATCCCGTCGCCCGTGACGTCGCGCAGCGCAATCCCGCGGCCGGACTGGGCATTCGTCAGGCCGTCCGAGGGAGACGCTCCGGACACGGAGAGCCGGGCCGTCGGGGCGGGGTCGCCGGCGAGGTCGACGCCGCCGGCCCAGACGTACACCTCGCCCTCGCCGTTCGCGCCCGCGGTGGGCGAGGTCGTCACCACGTCGAGCACGGCGTCCCCGTCGACGTCGCCGAAAACCATCTGGAGGCCGTTCCCCTGCCCCATGCCGGCTCCCCCGAGGCGTGCGGTCGGCGCCGTGGCGCCGGACAGGCCGGGGCCGCCGGCGAAGAGGTACACCGCTCCGCCGTTGACGGCGATCGCGTCGGAGTTGCGCGAGCTCGCGAGCACGTCCAGAACGCCGTCGCCCGTGACGTCGTACAGCCGCAGACCGTCGCGGGTCATGGCGTCGTGGATGCTCGCGAGCGGATCGGACAGCGTCGCCGTGGGGTCGACCTCTCCCGACCACGTGGATCCCCCGGCCCACACGTAGATCGCGCCGCTGTTCGTCACGCCACCGACGTCCGCGTCGCGCGTACCGATGACCACGTCGGTCCGGCCGTCGCCGGTGACGTCGCCGATGTGCATGGCCTGGTCCGCCGCGTAGCCCAGGAAGTCCTCCGCCTGCGCTCCCGGGACGCGCAGCGTCGCGTCCGAGGACCTGGTCCCCGTCAGGCCGCCGCCTCCGTACCAGACGCGCGCGGAGCCGCTGCGGAAGGTGCCGCCCACCGCGTCGTACGTGCACAGGAGCAGGACGTCGCGCACTCCGTCCGCGTCGACGTCCTCGAGGATCGTCGTGAGCCCGCGACCCGTTCCGACCGCCACGTTGAACGTCCCCGGGACGATGAGCTCCGCGTCCGGGTTGCGCAGGCCGGCGAAGGACGCCCCGCCGTGCCAGACGTACACGGCGCCGGTCCAGCCCGGTCCCTGGGAGGCGAAGGTACTGGTCACCACGACGTCGAGGATGCCGTCGCCGGTGACGTCCGCGAGCTGCGTGCTCTGGCCGTGTCCCTCGGCGGTCCCGCCGGTTCCGAGGTAGATGCGACCGAGCGCCGTGTTGACGACGTTCAAGGTCGTCTGCAGCCGAGCCGACGGCGTTCCTTCAGGACTTCCGTCCCCGGTCCAGACGCCGATCGATCCGACGCTGCCCACGCCACCGACCGTCGCCTCGCTGTCCACACCGACGACGTCGAGCCGTCCGTCTCCCGTGACGTCTCCGCCCAGGGTCCCGGTGTGCACGACCTCGCCCATGACGTGAACGGGAACCACGAGCCGGGTCTTGCGACTCGGTTCGACGTCGTCGTGCGCCTCGAACACGAGGTGCTGAAGACCGCCGGAGCCCGCCTCCGCCTGCCAGCGGATTGGGTGGACGGCCGGCGAAGCCGCTTCGACCGAGGGCTGGAACTGGAACGTCGGCGGCGGGTTCAGGAGCCGCACGGTCACGGGATCGCCGTCCGGATCGATCGCGGTCAGGGCGAAGGTGAAGTCCTCGTCGACGAAGGCGACCGGCGTCGTCGGCCCTTGCGGCAGGTCCGTGAGCAGGACGGGCGGTCGGTTCGCCTCCCGCTCGACCCGCGAGCCCGGAGCGAAGCCCCCTGCCCGCGTACTGGAAAGCACCTGCGCCAGGGCCGAACCGGCGAGCACCCCGATGGAGAGCGTGACGACGAGCTTCTTCATGAACCGACTCCTTGCGTTGCTGGATCCCGCGGCACCGAGTCCTGGGTAACTCGGGGGTGTCCGCCGTGGCGATCTTCCGGGAGATTCTTTCCGAGACCGGCCGCAGGGGGCCTCCGCGCGGATTCGCAGGGTTCAGCCGAACCCGCGGCCACCGGGCCGGAGCGCCATGCTGAAATCGCGGGCGGGCGGCCACGCCCCGCCGCCGGCCCGCAAGGGCCCGCTCCAGCCCCCTCGTGATTCCCATGCGCAAGCTCACCGTCTCCGCCGTCCTCCTCCTGCTCGCCGGCTGCCAGACCCTCTCCGGGCTCGACTTCGACGAACCCAGCGCCTCCTTCGCCGGGGTGAGCGTCCAGGACTTCGGGCTCGACGCGTCGACGCTCGTGTTCGACGTCGACCTGCGCAATCCGTACGGCGTGCCGCTGCCGCTCGTGGACGTCGGCTACCGGCTCGCGAGCGAGGGCGTGGCGTTCCTCGACGGCGAGGCCGCGCTCGAGGGCAGCGTGCCCGCCAACGGCGTGAGGCGCGTGGCGCTGCCCGTTCGCGTGACGTACGCGCAGGTGCTCGACGTGCTGCAGGGCGTGCGCCCGGGCGTGTCGCTGCCGTACGCGGCCAGCCTGTCGCTCACGGTGGACGCTCCCGCCGTCGGTCCCCTGGCGCTTCCGATCGAGCGCAGCGGGAAGCTGCCGGTGCCCGCCGTTCCGAAGGTCTCCGTGCAGCAGATCGCCTGGGAGGAGTTCGGGCTGACGTCGATCACCGGCGCGCTGATCCTCGACGTCGAGAACCCCAACGACTTCACCGTGGCGCTCGAACGCCTGGCCTACGGACTCGAGCTCGGCGGCCTGCGCGTCGTGTCGAGCGAGGTGAAGGAGAGCACGGAGCTGGCCGAGGGCGGCAAGGGCGAGCTGCGCATTCCGCTGAAGCTCTCGCCGCTGCAGCTCGGCGTCGGCCTGGTCAACGTGCTGAAGGGCGGGCAGGCCGACTACCGCCTGTCGGGCGACCTCGACGTGACGACGCCGTTCGGCGAGTTCAGGGCTCCGCTCGAGACCTCCGGTCGGGCCAAGCTGGTGCAGTGAACCCGTGAACGCATCCTTCGAGCTCGGACGCGCATGACCGGCCTGCCGACCTCCTGGACGGCGATCGTCGAGTCCCTCGAGCTCGGCCGCGCTCGGCGCGCCGTCCTGGCGCGCTCCGCGAGGCCTCTGCGCACCTCCGAGGTCGCCGCGCTCTGGCGGACCGACGAGAGCTTCCGGACGTTCTTCTCCGAGCTGCTCGCCGAGGCGCCCTTCGAGGCCTTCACCTGGGAGACGCCGCCCGTCACGGCGGCGACGTTCGACCGCGAGTTCGAGTGCGTGCTCGTCGACGAACCCGCACTGGCTCACGTCGACGCGAACCCCGAGGCGTTCCGCGACGTGTTCGCGTCCGAGACGTCCGCGCCCGCGGTGGAGTTCGCGAACCTCGGCGGGGATGCGCGGCTCGTGGCTCCGCGGCCCGAGGCGCCGCGCGCCGCCTGCGCGCACCTCGCCGCCTTCGTGCGCCACGCTCCGCGGCCCCTCCTGCACTCCTTCTGGATCGCGGTGGGCACCGCCCTCGAGCGCCATCTCGGCCCGGAGCCCGTCTGGCTGAGCACGGCGGGCCTCGGCGTCCCCTGGCTGCACGCGCGACTCGACTCGCGGCCGAAGTACTACCGGCACGCGCCCTATCGGTCCCGGGCGCAGCCGCGCTGAGGCGCGACGCAGCACGCGCCCGCGGGCGGCGGTCCCGCTCGACGCGCAGCGTCTCCCTCGACGGTCGCCCCTGACGCGGACGAGAACTGGAGGTCGCGCCTGCGGCCGCGCGGCTCGTCCCGGGCCCCGGAAAAACCGTTGCGTGGTCTACTGGAACTCGAACCCGGGCGGTGAACGGCTGGCGAGAGGGAGTCGCGACGCGCCGCTCCGATCCTCGAGATCCAAGCCGGCACCCGACAACCAAGGAGGAGGAGGAGCCATGCAGCATGGCAAGTCGAAGTCGAGCCCCGCGGCTCGAGGTCCGTTCGTTTCCAGGCGCACGCTGAGCTTTCTGGCGCTGGGAGGAGCCGCGCTGCTCGCCGTCTCGGTGGCCGCGGCGCGTCCGGTGTCCTCGTCGACTTTCGCCCTGGGCGGCGGCGTGACGCGCATCGAATCGCTGCCGTTCACGATCGACGCGTGCGGCCGCTACGTCGTCGGGAGGTGCCTCACGGGCGTCGCCGGTCAGAACGGCATCACGATCGCCGCGGGCGTGAGCGACGTCACGATCAACCTCGGGGGCTTCACGCTGGCGGGTGCTCGGGGCTCGCTGGACGGGATCCACGCGACGAGCTTCTCCACCAACGTCGTGGTTCGCAACGGGACGCTGCGGGACTGGGGCGGCGACGGCGTGGATCTCGAAGCCGCCTCCAACACGCGGATCAGCGACGTGCTGAGCTGCGGCAACGGCTCCAGGGGCATCGTCGTCGGCGACGAGAGCATCCTCGACCGCTGCCTCGTCCGCGACAACGGGGGCGACGGGATCTGCGCCGAGCGCTGCGCGATCGTGACGAACTGCGTCTCGACGTTGAACGAGGGCCACGGGATCGTTGCGGGCATCAACCCGAACGTGAACTCGGGCTCGGTCATTCGCTCGTCGACGGCGTGCTTCAACTCGGCCTACGGCATCCGCATCGCCCCTGCCGGCGTCGTGAGCGACTGCGCGGTCGTCCAGAACTCAGGCGGAGCCATCCTCGCCAACTTCGCACTCGTGCGCGGCAACTCCGCCGGCGGCTCGATCGACGCCACGAGCTCGACGGAGATCGAGAACCACGAGTACTGATCCCCGCGGGCCAGCGCCGGCGACCGGGCGACGGCGCGTGAGCGGGCTCTCCCGCTCGCGCGTCAGTCGCCGCCCGCGGAGCGCTCCGGAAGGTCGCCGACGACCACCGGGGTGCCGCCCGAGCGGAAGAGGTCCAGGTAGTCCTCGAGCGGGCCGAGCGCGAAAGCCTCGCGGCGCTCGTCGACTCCCTCGGGGTCCTCGAGACGCACGACGTAGTGGGCGCCGTCGGGGCCGCTGTACAGCTGGGTGCCGTAGCGCTGCATGCCGCACATCGAGAGCTGGTAGCGGTCGTGGAGGTACGCGTAGGGGCCGCCGGTCGACGGGTCGTCGCGGGCCTCGGCTTCGAGGATCGGCAGGACCGTGCCCATCAGGCGCAGGCTGGGGCTGTGCTGCACGATCAGGAACGCGTCGTGGCGCGCGTCCTCGCCGAAGCGCTCGGTGTCGATCCAGCCGACGTCCTGCAAGAGGCCCGTCAGGTAGCGCGTGTTGTCGAGGTCGATCGCGCGCATCTCCTCGCCCACGGCGTTCAGCGCGTCGATGCCGCGCTCCTCCGGCGGCACCTGCATCAGCGGCGCGATGCGGCGCCGGATCTCCTGCTCGCGCTCGACGCGCGCCTCGAGCTCGCTGCGCAGGTCCGCCAGCTCCTCGGCGCCGGGCGTGCGCACGCCCAGCGGGATCGCGTCGAGGCGCACCGAGTCGAACGTCTCGGGGTCCTTCGTGGGATCGACGCGCTCGAAGCGGAAGGCGTTCCCGCCGGGGTAGGTGAGCGTCAACACCGGGCCTTCGATCCGCACCTGCTCCCGCAGCGTGCTGCCGGAGTCGCAGGGCGTGCGCTCCATGGCGTCCGCGCCGTAGGCGACCGTCATCACGCTCTGACCGCCCCGGTAGACCTGCACGCAGCGCTCGCCGAGGAAGCCGATCACGCGCGGATTCTCGGCGCCCAGCTCGCGCCAGGCGCCGGCGAGGCGCGCGGCGAGCGGTGCGCTGTCGACGGCGGGGCGCGACTCCTGGGGGGCCGCGGGGCCGAGGGGCAGGGCGAGGACGGCGACGAGAGCGATCATGGGGGGCTCCTTCGAAGGACCCCGGACCCTACGGCCCGCCGGCCCGGAGCGTTGCGCCCAAAGCGCGGGAACGCGCGGCGCGCCGGCCCGGGATCAGGCTTCCGAAGTCGGCGGGGCCGGCCGCGCCTGCGGCTCCAGCGTGTGGCCCATCTTCTCGCGCTTGGTCTCGAGGTAGCGCGCGTTGTTCTCGTTCGGCGGCGTGGCCAGCGGGCGCTGGGCGACGAGCTCGAGGCCGTAGCCCGCGAGACCGTGGATCTTCTTCGGGTTGTTCGTCAGGAGCTCCATGCGGCGCACGCCGAGGAACGTCAGGATCTGCGCGCCGATGCCGTACTCGCGCAGGTCGGCCGGGAAGCCCAGGGCGGTGTTGGCCTCGACGGTGTCGAGTCCCTCGTCCTGCAGCCGGTACGCGCGCAGCTTGTTCGAGAGGCCGATGCCGCGGCCCTCCTGGCGCATGTAGACGATCACGCCGTGCCGGGCCTGGCCGACGATCTCGAGCGCCTTGTCGAGCTGCGGGCCGCAGTCGCAGCGCAGCGAGTGGAACACGTCGCCCGTCAGGCACTCGGAGTGCACGCGCACGACGACGGGATCCTCGATGGGCGCGCGCACGCCTTCGGCGTCGGGATGCGGCATGCCGACCGAGACCGCGACGTGCTCCTTGTCGTCGATCTTCGAGCGGAAGAGGTGCGCGTGGAACTTGCCGAAGCGCGTCGGCAGCGGCACGTCGAGCTCGATCGGCTCGATCAGGCGCTCGTGCAGTCGGCGGTACGCGATGATGTCGGCGACGGTGCAGATCTTGATGCCGTGGCGCTCCGCGAACGCCTCGAGCTGCGGCAGGCGCGCCATGGTGCCGTCGTCGTTCATGATCTCGCAGATCACGCCCGCGGGCCGCGCGCCGCACAGCGCCGCGAGGTCGACGGCCCCCTCGGTCTGGCCGCCGCGCACGAGCACGCCGCCCTTCTGCGCGCGCAGCGGGAAGATGTGCCCGGGCCGCGCGAGGTCCTGGGGCTGCGCGTCGGGGCGCGCGGCGACGCGCACGGTGTGCGCGCGGTCGGCGGCGCTGATGCCCGTGGTCACGCCGGAGGCGGCCTCGACCGACACCGTGAAGTTGGTGCCGTGCTTGTTCGTGTTGCGCTGCACCTGCATGTCGAGGCCGAGCTGCTCGCACACGTCGGCGGACATCGGCATGCAGATCAGGCCGCGCGCCTCCTTGGCCATGAAGTTGATGGCCTCGGGCGTCACGTGCTCGGCCAGCATGACCAGGTCGCCCTCGTTCTCGCGGTCGGGGTCGTCGACGAGGATCACCATCCGCCCGTGGCGGAGGTCTTCGAGGATCTCGGGAATCGTGCAGATCGTCATGGCGAGGATTCGGAGGTTCGGGTGGCTCGTGCCGCGCCGGGCCCCGCACGGGCCCAGGCTCGCATCGTAGCCGCGCGGGGTCGGTTGGCGGCCGGACGCCTACCAGATAGAACGGTGCGGCCCGGAAACGACCCCGAAAGGACCCGCAGAGATGCTGTTCATCGCGCTCGGCCTCGCCCTCGCCACCGGCCCCGTCCAGGAATCCCGTCCCGCGGACGAGGAGCGTATCGAGACCGCCGCCGTCGCGATCCCGACCGGCGAGCCGTGGAACGCGCTGCTCCAGGCGCAGTACGAGCGCTCGAGCGAGAAGCTGCAGCCGCTGCTGGACCACGAGGACGCCGCGGTGCGCGCGCGCGCCGCGCTGGCCCTGGGGCGCTGCGGAGACCGCGGCTGGCCGTCCTACTCGAAGACCACGAGCCACCTCGGCATCGGCCGGCTGCTCGTGCGCGCGCTGCGCGACGAGGACGTCGGCGTGCGGCGCGCGGCGGCCTTCGCGATCGGGCTGAACGCGCATCCCTATCCGTGGGAGGCGCTGCTGAAGGCCGGCTCGGCCGAGGGCACGCCCGATTCCGACGTCACGGTGCGCGCGCTGTGCGTGGAGGCCGTCACGAAGCTGCCGCTCGAGGGCGAGGCGCGCGACCTGACACGCGCGGCCGTGCTGGAGCTCCTCGGCGACGCCGAGGCGGCCGTCCGCGCCGAGGCGGCGGTCGGAACGCACCGCTGGTCCCGCGAGGATCCCGGGGCCGACGAGGTCGACGCGGCGCTGCTCGCGCAGCTCGAGGGCGAGGAGAACGTCGAAGTCGTCCAGGCGCTGCTCTTCGCGCTGCAGCGCCGCAGCGCGGACGCGGCCCGTGACGCGTTCCTGGAGCACGCGCAGTCCGCGGACACGCGGACGCGCCTGTACGCGATCCGCGGCCTGGCGCGCCTGTCGCCGCACGCGTCGACCCTTCCGGTGCTGGCCAAGGCCGTCGACGACGACGACTGGCGCGTCGCGTGCGAGGCCGCGCTGGGGCTCGGAGGCCAACCCGGCGCGGAGGGTGTGCTCCTCGACGACCTGCTGGCGGGGAAACGCATGGAGCAGGACTCGAACCACCTGCGACGGGCCCTCCTGCAGACCCTGCTGAACCTCGAGCCCCAGCCCGACTGGCCGACGCGCGCCCCGGCGATTCGCGAGATCGACGAGTCGGAGTCCGTCTTCGCGGCCCAGATCGAAGCGGCCCTGTACCTCTCGTCCTCCTCTCCGGCGGACACGAAGGAAGGCGATCTCGAGCAGCTGATGAAGGAGTTTCGCGCGGAGCTCTCGACTGCGCCGGGTCCGATCCGCGCCGCGCTCTACCGCGGGGTCGCGCACTATCCGACGGAGCGCTGCGTGCCGGTGCTGATCGCCTCGATCGACATGGAGAGCGGCCCCCTGGCCCTGGCGGCCCTGGCGGAGGGCCTCGGCCGGCATCCGACCGACGAGAGCCGCGAAGCGCTGCACGAGCTGCTCGCCCACGAGGACAACGGCGTGCGCCTCGCGGCCGTGCTCGCGCTGCGCGAGATGCCGGATGCGCGCGACCTCGAGCCGCTGAGGGCGTGCTTCGAGACGTCGAAGGGCGACATCTCGACCGAGATCCGCTTCAACGTGCTGCGCAACGTCGCCGCGATCGGCGCCGTCGAGGGGCACGCGATCGTCGCGCTGGGCTTCGCCGACCCGCACCCCTTCGTCCAGCGGGTCGCGGGCGAGGCCTTCGGCGCGCTGCCGGCGCCCGAGAAGGCGCCGTCGTTCCCGCGCATCTCGCGCCGCCCGCCGCGCGCGCCGCGGCCCGGGAAGGAGTATCCGGCCTACGAGAAGAACCCGCTGGTGGCGATCGAGACGAGCAAGGGCACGATGCTCTTCGAGCTCTTCCCCGCCGAGGCGCCCGCGCACGTGCACAACTTCCTGACCCTCGCGGAGCAGGATCACTACGACGGCCTCGTGTTCCACCGCGTCGTGCCCGACTTCGTCGTGCAGGGCGGCGACTACCGCGGCGACGGCAACGGCGGCATGACGTGGAACCAGCACCCGCTGCCCAACGAGATCGGACCCCGGAAATACGTTCGCGGTTCGCTCGGGATGCCGCGCAACGAGGACTGGGACTCCGGCGGCAGCCAGATCTTCGTGACGCACCGGCCCACGCCGCACCTGGACGGGCGCTACACGATCTTCGGCGAGCTCAGAAGCGGCGGCGAGGTGCTCGACGCGATCGAGCAAGGCGACCGCATCCTCGACGTGCTGCTGATGAGCCACCCCTGAGCGGCGGGGAGGCTGCAGCGCGACCCGGGACGGAACCGCGGGCCGCACCCGGAAACTCCTTCCGGTCGAGAACGGGCGGACCCCCTACCTTGTTTTTGCAAGGTTAGGAAAAGGTTCAGGTGTCCGCCGCGCGATGTAGGGCATACGACCGCATCCTCGACGTGCTGCTGGTGGACCTCCCTCAAGGATCCGGGGAGGCTGCAGCGCGGCCCGGGCGGACGCTCCACCATGCGCCGAAAACCGAACCCGCAGCGCCGCGGGGCGATCACCGTCATCGCCCTGATCGCGATCGTCATGCTCAGCGCCCTGGCCGCCGCGATTCTGGCGACGATGGCGTCGCACCAGGACGAGGTCCAGACCGCCAACGGGGAACTGCGCGCGTTCTACGCCGCCGAGGCGGGCGCCAACGCCCTCCTTGCCGACGTGCGCGCGACCGCGACCGCGCTGGGAACCGGCCAGTCGCTGGCCGACGTCCCGCTGCCGGCCGCGGGGTCGAAGGTGGCTCCGCTCGACTTCTCGGGTGGGCGGTACCACGGAGACGTGAACAGCAACGGCGACGAAACGTACACGATCCTCTGCGTCGGAGAGCACGGAACGAGCCGGCAAGCCGTCGAGGTCGTCGTCGGTTCCGAGAACGAAGGGATCTTCTCCAACGCCGTGTTCGCCGGGAACTCGTCGGGCGACCCGAACTACACCATGGAATTCGGCGGTACGGGCGGGCAGGCCGACTTCATCGACGGTGAGGTCTACAGCGGCGGCGACATCGTCGTGACCGACGACGCCTCGATCTCGGGGCCCGTCGGTGCCCAGGGCACGATCACCGGTACGCCGGGCCAGGAAGGCGTCTCGCAGAAGATCCCGGACATCGCGTCGATGAACTACGAGACGACCAGCGACGTCGACGTGGCCGCGGAGTTCGCGTCGGGCGGCGCCGTGCACCGCGCGAACGGCGCGGGCGGTGACGCCTGGGAGCTGCCCGAGGACAACCCGGCGCACATCTTCCGCCTACACCCCTCGGACCGCGCCGCGAGCCGCTCCGGGACGGCGAAGGACGACTACTACCTCGAGGATCCGTACGAGCCCGCGAACAGGGACTCCAACCAGGACGGCACGAACCCCTACGAGATCACCCTGACCGGCGGCTCGAAGCCCGGGCCGGACGGCAACCGCCTCGTCTACTTCATCGACGGCAACCTGTGGCTGCACAACAACCCGACGTTCTCGTTCCAGTTCCGCCAGCCCGGCGGCACGAACGGCGTGCAGGTGACGATCGTCGTGAAGGGCAACATCTACATCTCGGACAACATCTTCTACGAGGACCCGGCGAACGACGGCCTCGCGTTGATGGCGATCAAGGACCCGAACGAGCCCGACAGCGGCAACTTCTACTTCGGCGACCTGACGGGCGGCACGCTCGAGCACATGGACGCGTACATGTACGCGGAGAACAACTTCTACGACCAGAACCTCGACGCCTCGGG
>CAYGPA010000124.1:0-11501 GCA_964351535.1 uncultured Planctomycetaceae bacterium | reverse complement strand
TCAGGTCCCAGCGCCCCAGGTCGATCGGGCGGCCGAAGGAGGCGCGGGCGCCGTACACGGTCGCGAACTCTCCGACCGTCGCGAAGAGGGTCAGGTCGGTATTGGAGTCGTCCACGACGAAGTCGTCCAGACCCATCCCGACGGAGGCGTCCCCGCCCTCGTCGTCCTCGTCGACCCACCCGCCGAGCGATCCGTGGAGCCGACGCCGCTGGTTCAGCTGCTTGGTCCCCGTGAAGGCCAGGCGGTCGCGGTGGTCGTCGGCGAGCTGCTGGGCCGTCACGGGCGTGAACTCGTAGCGGTCGATCTCGGGGAACTCGAGGTGCGTGTACGTCACGTTCACGGCGTCCCCGCTGTCCCAGCGGCGCCCCGTGGAGAGGTACGCCTGCGTGAGTCCGAGGCCCGGGCCCTTGGCGTCGTCGCCGTCGGTGTAGATGTCGACCCACGCCGTGCCGTTGAAGTTCCAGCCCTCCGACGGGAGGTAGCGCAGGCGCCCGACGATCAGGTCGCGGTCCGGCGCGCTGCTGTGCCACGACTTCTGGTAGCCGGCGGCTGCCGAGAGCTGCTCGGTCTTGTCGGCGATCCACTCGTACCAGGCTCCCAGCTGGAAGTCCTTGCCCGACTCGTAGTCGAGGTCGGGCTCGGGCATGAAGCCGACGCTGGCCCCGAAGCGGTGCCCGTTGGCCAGGCGGCGACCGTACTCGAAGCCGTCGAGCACGCCGAACTCCGGCATGCCGTGCTGCAGGAAGCGACCGCCTTCGTAGCGCTGATCCGCGAAGCGCGTGCCGCCGCGGATGTAGGACAGGCGGTCGAGGCGGACGCGTTGCTCGTTCTCGTCCGGATCGGTCGGGAGCTGGGTGAAGCGGTGGTTCAGCTCGACGTCGAAGTTCAGCTCGCCGCCGTGTCCCAGCGGGTTCTCCACGAGGATGTCGGCGCCGGCGCGGTAGAAGGCGTCCGAGCGACCGCTCTCCTCGGCGAAGCGGTGGTCGCCGAACAGCATGTAGCGTCCGCTGATGCGGCGCGGGCGACGCTCGGGCCGCACGGCGCGCACCTGGGCCAGCAGCGGCATGCCCTCGGTGTAGTCCTCGTCCACGTTCTCCCACGGTGCGTGCTTCGGCACCTCCGCGACCGGCGGGGCGGGGCGCTGGACCGTGAAGCGGGTGTGGGGGACGCGCGCGAAGCCGCGGGTTCCGCGGGCGAGGCCCGCGGTCGGGTCCTCGAGCTCGACGAACGCGCTGCGGTCGTCGAGGTGGACGATGCGGCCGGCAATGCGCGCGCCGTTCTTGGGCTGGAACACGATGCGGTCGCCCTCCGCCAGTCCGTCTCCCGCGCCGCGGTCGATGACGACCATGCCGCTCGGGCGCTCGCCGGTGACGCGCAGGTCGACGCGCTCGCGCTGCTCGCCCTGCGCGGGCGCGGGCAAGAGCAGAACGGCGAGGCTCAGCAGCGCCACGAGTCCACGCTGGAGGGCGCTCATCGACGCTTCCTCCGCAGCGAGCGCTGGCGCTGCAGCATGACGTCCTCGTGGACGCCGTGGCAGTCGACGCACTCGCGGCCGAGGGGTCGGTAGCGCACGACCTCCTCGCTGCCGACCGACACGGGGAAGTGGCACGCCGAGCACTCGAGGTCCTCGTGGGCGTCGTTCAGCAGGAAGCGGGAGTCGCGGTTGTGCAGGAAGCGCAGGTCGTCGAAGGTCGGCCCGTCGTCGTCGTGGCAGCGCGCACAGTCCGTCACGCCCGCGCTCGCGAACTGGCCGGCGTGCGGATCGGCGTGGCAGTCGGCGCAGCTCGTCCCGGCGGCCGGTGACCACGTGCGGCCGTACTCGTCGGCCGGGCGCAGCGGCGGATGGCACTCGGAGCACGACAGCCGCTGGTGCGCGGCCCCGAGCGGGAAGCCGGTCCAGCGCGCGTGGTGGAAGCCGTACGGCAGCGTCCGGAACGACGTCTCGTCGTGGCAGCGCGCGCAGCCGGCGCGACCCTCGACGGTCGCGGGTCGCTTCTCGCCGACGTCGAAACCGCCGCGGTGAGGGTCCTCGTGGCACACGGCGCAGCCGTCCCCGCGTTCGAACGGTCCGAACAGGTCGTCGACCAGGCCGAAGGTGCGGCCGGAGTCGTCGGGCTCGTCCGCGTCCTCGTGGCAGATCGAGCACTGGCTCTGAGCGTGGGCGCCGCGCAGCGCGAAACCGGTCCAGCGCGCGTGGTCGAACGCCGACTCCTCGACCCCGTCGAAGGCCTCCGTTCCGTGGCACTTGGCACAGGTTCCCATCTCGACCTCCGCGAGCTCCTCGGCGAATCCGTCGAAGAAGCCCCGGTGGGCGTCGGCGTGGCAGGCCTCGCACCTGAAGCCCGTTCCGCGGAACAGGCGCGGGCCACCCTTCGCGGGGACGCGGTGGCATTCCTCGCAGGCCGTCTCCACGTGGGCACCGGTCAGGGGCAGAGCGGTGCGCTCGTGCTTCCTCTGGCTGAAGGCGTGCGGCTCGAAGTGCGTCGGTGCGTGGCAGGCGATGCAGCCGACGCGCGCGAAGGGACCCGTGCCGAACTGCCCGCCGTGGGGGTCTTCGTGGCAGCTCACGCACGAGTAGGCGCTGCGCCCGGGGTAGCGGTCGGCGAAGGCTTCTACCTCCGGGTCGTGGCATTCGGCGCAGGAAACGTCCGCGTGCGGGTCGTCCAGGGCGAAGCCGGAGAGCGCGTGGAGCTCGCCCGGAACCTCGAGCTCCTCGTCCTGGAAGGTCTCGTGCGCCGACTCGTGGCAGACGGCGCAGGCCTGGGCCTTGGGCAAGTCGGTGAACGCGGAGACGCGCACGACGAAGGCCTCGTCGTGCGGCGACTCGTGGCAGGCGATGCAGCCGCGCGGACGCTGCGGACCCAGTCCGGCGACCTGGGCCTCGAGCGAGCGCGCGCTCCATCGCGGGTGGCAGTCGCGGCACGTGGTCGCGGCGTGCCCGCCGGTGAGCGGGAGCCACTCCTCGTGGCCGGGGAAGTGCAGGTCCTCGGTCAGCGACTCCTGGCCGTGGCACTGCGCACAGTCGAGCGCGAGCGCACCGTCGTGCACGTCCTCGTGACACGTGGCGCAGTCCTTGTCGAGCCCGAGGAAGCGGAACGCGCCCTCCGGCAGCACGTCGAGGTCGAAGTTCTCGTGGCAGTCCGAGCACTCGTTCTCGAGGTGCGCGCCGTTCATCTCCCAGCCGATCAGCGCGTGGTCGAACTCCTCGGCGGACTTGGCGCCCACCTGGGCGAAGCTGGAGCGGTTCACGAGCTCGAAGCTCGGCCCGTGGTGCTCGCTGTGACACAGCGCGCAGAGCTGGGCGCGCTCGGGTTCGATCGAACCGTGCAGGCCGTCCGCGAGCTCGATCTGCTCGCTGATGACGTCGTGGCAGTCGAGGCACGCCTGGGTCATGCCGCCGAGCAGCCCGCCGTGGCACTCGGCGCAGCCGGCGCGCCCGTTGAGCTCCGGAATGCGCCCGTGCACCGTCGCCAGCGGGCCCGGCGCCGTGCGCCGCATGTCGACGACGGCGACGCCCAGCACGGCGACGAGCGAGAGCACGCCGATCCAGAGGCCCGGGCTGCGCAGGTTCAACGCGCCGCTCCCTCGAAGTAGCCGCCGTAGGAGAGCGCGTAGGCCACGTGCACGACGATCAGCAACACCATCAGGGCCGCGACCCAGCGGTGCAGGTAGCGCCAGGTGTTCAGCACCGCGCGCAGGTCCTCGAAGTGCGCGACCATCAGCGCGGTGCGGTGCGCCTTGCGGGCCAGGCCGAGCGCCTCGCGCACCTGCGCGGCGGGCACGCCCTCGGCCGCTCCCTCGTGGGACAGGCGCGCCAGCGTGCGGCGCAGGTCGAACTGCAGGCCGCAGAGCGCGAGGACGCGCCCCGCGAACGAGCCCTTCCACTGCCGCGCGTGGATCAAGCGCAGGACCTCGGCGCGCGCGCGATCCCCGAAGCGCTGCGAGTCTCCCTTGCCGCGCATCAGGCGGTCGAGGCGCGTCTTGACCTCCTTCAGCTCGAGTTCGCGCCCGTTCGCCGCGCGCGGCACGTAGGCGTAGAAGTACCGCCCGACGGCCCCCGTCACGAGCAGGAAGGCGAGCGCCCACAGCGCGTGTCCGCCGACCGTGTGCCGCGGCGCCATGGCACCGTGCAGCGTCGCCAGCAAGAACGCGAAGATGCCGGTCGCCACGTGGCTCGTCATCCAGCCCTGCAGCGAGCCCCACCGCAGACCGAAGCGCGGCGAACGGCGCAGCAGGTACAGCAGGTTGACGACGATCAGCGCGCTCGCCGTGATGCCGAAGGCGAGGCCCATGCCGAGACCGGGCCGCAGCCACGCGTGCTTCTCGTGCGCCGGGCGCTCCGGCATGCTCAGGCCGTAGTAGTCGCGGTGGCCCAGGGCCCAGGCCAGTGCGAAGAGCGAGATCGAGAAGCCGATCGCGAGCGCGCGCACGAGGCCCGTGCCCCGCTCGACGACCGGCGCCGGCGTGGGCAGCTCGTCGTGGTCGAAGGACACGCCCGAGCGCTTCAGCAGGTCGAAGGGCGCCACGCCGCCCGCCATCACGAACACGTCGTCGTTCGCGAGCGCGACGCGCTCCGGACCGTGGCCGTTGACCACGGACAGCTCGACCTCGTCCGCGGCGATGGCGGTCACTTCGCTGTCGAAGACCACGCGGACGCGCTGCTCGTCGACGTAGCGGCGCAGCCGGTCCTCGTTGCGTTTGCGGATGCGAAAGAAGGACTGCTTGCGGTACGAGAGGGTGACCTCGTTGCCCGGCTGCTCCGCCAGGCCCATCGCGGTCTCGACGGCCGAGTCGCCGCCGCCGACGACCAGCACCCTGCGGTTCTGGTACGAGTTCGCGTCCAGCAGGCTGTAGGCGACCTTGGGCAGCTCCTCGCCCGGAACGCCCAGCTTGCGCGGCGACCCGCGGCGCCCGAGGGCCAGGCAGACGTTGCGGGCGACGAACGTGCTGGTCTTGGTGCGCACCACGAACAGCCCGTCCGCGTCCCGCGCGAGCTCCTGGAACACCTGTCCGCTCCGGATCGGAAGCTGGTGCTCCTCGGCGACCTCGTGCCAGAGCTCCATGAGCTCTTCCTTCGTGTACGAGCGTCGGTCGAGCCGGCCGTGCTGGGGAAGCTCGACGGGCTCCGTCAGCACGAGCTTGCGCCGCGGGTACTTCGCGACGGTCCCGCCGAGACCCTCTTCCTGGTCGAGCGTCACGAAGTTCAGGCCGCGGTGCTTCGCCTGCAGCGAACAGGCCAGCCCGGCCGGGCCCGCGCCGACGATGCAGAGGTCGAGGAACGGGGCCTCGGCGGCCTGGGCGACCGAGTCGCTGCGCTGCAGCGGCGCGCGCCGCGCGACCTCGTCCGCGACGGCCGTGCCGTGCTCGATGGCCGTCTTGATCAAGGAGTGCGCGGTGACCTCGCCCGCGAGGAACAGCCCCGGCGTGTCGGCGGCCTCGAGGCCGCGCAGGGCGGGCACGTCGTCGCGCTCGCTCAGGTCGCCGAGGGTCACGGTGATCGCTCCGACCGGGCACTCGCGCTCGCAGGCGGAGATTCCCTGGCAGCGCGCGCCGTTCACGATCACGGCCTGGCCGTGCACGATCTCGAGCACGCCGTCCTCCGGACAGACCGCCACGCACGTCGCGCAGCCGAGGCAGCGCGAGAGGTCGACGACGGGGTGCTGGAGCTGCGCCTCGGAGCTACCGACGCGCTCGGCCTGCTCGCGCTCGTCGAGCGAGCGCTGCATGCGCCGCAGCTCCGCCGTGCGCGCCAGAGCGACCGCCAGGGCGAACCCGAGAACGCCGACGAGCCCGCAGAGGAGCACCCAGCTCATCGCCGCCCTTCGGACACGAGAGTTCCACGGCGACGTCGCATCAGAGGACCCATGATTTCGGTGGGAAGCGCGTCGCTTGCCAGAGGTGGATCGACCTCTCCGGAGCGGTGCCTTGAACCGAAAGAGCGTCACCGCCGCGATTCGCGGCCGTGACGCTCATCCCTCTGCCGTGGCCTGGCGAGATCGGCCTCGGCTTCCCAGTCCCCTGGCGTCAGCGCTTGGGTTCCGGCGCGTCGGATTCGGCCGGAGTGCGAGTCATCTCCATCTGGCCGCGGAGGGCGGCCTTCTGGACGTACTGCTCCGAGGCGTTCATGGTCGCCGTGAGGTAGGCGTCGAGCTGGGCGGCCTGTTCGGTCGCGATCCGGACGGACCCGCGCAGCGATGCGACGGAGTTCGAGTTGAAGTCGTTCTCCAGGTACAGCGCGTGGTCCCGCAGGTTGGCGTTGAACGTGTCGAAGGTCACCATGGCGGGGTCGACCGAGCGCACGATGGCCTCGTACCGAGCGCGCGTGCGCTCGAGGCGCGCCTGGCTGCGCTGCCGCATGTCCGGGTTCGAGAAAGCGGACAGATCGGCCTCCCACTGGGCGAAGAACGGTCCGGCGGAGCGCTTCATCGGCTGCACGGCGTCCTGCAACTGCTTCGCCTGCTTGCGGGAGTTGTCGATCGCGTCGAGCAGCTCCTGGTAGGCGCTCAGCGGGTCGCCCTGGAACTCGGGCGAGACCAGCGCGTGCAGCGAGGCGACGGCTTCGCGCGAGGCCTTGTCGGCGGTCTCGCACTGCACCTGCACCGCTTCGATGCGCGCGAGGAGGTCATCCACCTGACTGGGGCCCTCCTTGCTGCGCGAGAAGAAGCCGCGCATGTTGTCGGAGAAGCCCGCGCACGAGCTCACGGACAGGAGCAAGGGAACGGCCAGGGTGAACGTAACTACTTTGGAGCGCTTCAAGTCGATCGATTCCTCTCTGGGGACCGTTCTCTAGGGTCGGTACGGGGTGCCAGGGGGGGCTGACTCGAAGCCCTTCGGCCATCCGCGGACCGGCTCTTGAGACGATCCGCTTCCAGAAGGCTCCGCTCCGCGCGCGGGAGCGTCCGGCGCGCGGTCAGGGGCCGGGGGCGCCCTCGGGGGTACTCTCGGGGGCCTTCTCGTCGGCGATCAGGTCCGGCCCCAGGTCGAGGGCCGCGCTGCCCTCCGTCTGCTCGCGGAGGTCGTCCGAGTCGCTCGAGAGGTCGCCCTCCGCGGCGTTGCTGCTCTCCTCGTCGCCCGGGGCAGGGCGCGGGCTCGCGGCGGCCGGCGGAGCCGCCGGCTCGTCCCGGACCATGTGCACGGGCACGCCGCGCGGGAAGATGACCTCGCGGGAGTCGTCGGGCATCGTGAGGCCGGCGTCCTCGACGGCTCGCTTGACCTGGCGGATGACGGCCGAGCGGACCTTCAGGCCGCTGTGCTCGTGGACGTTCACCCAGAAGTACACGCGCAGCACGACCGACGAGGCGCCGAGCTCCTCGACGAGCACCAGCGGCTCCGGATCGGTGAGCACGGCCGGATGTTCTCGCAGGACCTGGAGACAAACCTGCTGCGCCTTCGTGGCCGAATCCCCGTAGTCGATTCCGAGCGAGAAGTCGAAGCGCGAGCGCGGGTTGGCGGAGAAGTTGTAGACGGTGCTCTTGTAGATCTCCGAGTTCGGCACGTGGATGTGGTTGCCCTCGATCGTCATCAAGAGCGTCCCGCGCGTCGTGACGCTCTGCACGAACCCCTTCTTGCCCTGGACCTCGATCAGGTGGCCGAGCCGGAACGGGCGCTTGATGCTGATCAGGACGCTGGCGAGGAAGTTCTCCGCGATGTCGCGGAAGGCGATGCCGATGATCAGGCCGAAGAGACCCGTGCCCCCGAGGACCGTGGCGGCGAGGCGCGTCAGGCCGGCGACCTGCAGGAACACGTAGATCCCGATCAAGGCGACGGGCACGACGGCGAGCGTGCTCGCGACCTGCAGCAGGATGCGATTGGAGAGGCGCGCGCCCAGGACCGCCAGGGCGATGCGGCGTGCCAGCCAGGCGAACCCCGCCGCGGCGGCCAGGACGAACAGGCCGAAGACGATCAGCGGCAGGCGCTCGACCGCGTCCCGCGCCATGCTGCGCAGGGTCTTCCATGCGGGCTCGATGCTCCACGTGAAGCGCTCGTCGACCGTCATGCGGTTCGCGACGCCGACGACACCCTCGGTCCGGCGGGCGAGGTTCGTGGCCCACTCCTTGTGCTCCTGACTGGCCGACGCGGCCTCCAGGAACACGACGCCCTCGTCGACCTCGACGGAGAGTCGCTCGAACCACCGGGTCGCCTCGTAGATCCGCAGCAGGCGTCGCTGGATGGCGACGTCCGACGGGACGGTGTCCACCTGGACCGCGGCGTCGGGCTGGACGAACTCGTCGGCCTCCGCGGCCTCCTCCGGCGCGTCCTGCGCCAGCGCCAGCGAGGTGACGAGGAGCGCGGCGACAAACAAACCGGCGGCCCGCACCGTGCCGGCGACCGTGCGAAGCGGGGGGGATCCCGCGAGCGGACGTGTCGTCGGCGCGACGGAGGACGCCGGCCTGGATAGATCGTTCATGCGCGCCATTCTAGCGAGACTCGCCACCCTGGCGCGGGGGCGGAAGGAGCCGGCGCCGACGGGCGCTCGCCCCGGAAGTCCGGTTCAGGACTCGAGGACTTCGTCGTAGGCCTCGTCGAGCATCGAGCGCAGCTCGTCGTACTGCTCGACGGCCTCTTCGCGGCGGTCCGGCCAGTCCTCGTTCATGGCGGACTCGACCTTCTCGAGCTGGTTCGCGAACTGCGTGCGCGCCTCGCGCAGGCCCTCGGAGCAGTCGGCGAACTCCTGCAGCGAGTCACCGCCGAGCTCCGTCGCTCGGCGCTGAAGCGCGAGCACCTCGCTGTCGAAGTCGTCGAGCCCGGCCCGCATGGCGGCCAGGAAGTCCGTGCGCATCATGGACTTGTAGTCGGACGTCGTCGCGTAGTTGCCGGCGATGTCGCGCTGCGTCGGGGGCAGCGAATTTCCTTCGCAGGAAGCGAGGGAGAGCAAGGTGAGGACAGGTACGGTGAAGCGGGCGAACATGATGGTCTCTTCGGGGTCGGGATCGGGGACGTGGGCGGAAGCGATCGCCGCGGCTCGGCCGTGGCGTCCAGCGTTTCGGGCAGCCATCAAGCGGCGTGCCACACCGTTCTGATCGCCCTTGCCGGCCCCTCCCGGTCGCTCCTGCGCCGCAGTTGCAACGACTTGTAGGCCTTGCACCGCCGCGGAGCCTTCGCGGGGCATGGGCCTTGCTGCTAGCTTGTTCGTGAGCCGTGCGCGCCGCACGGCACCGTCGACACCCAGCCCGCCTCCACCACGATGAACGAACAGAACCCGCCGACTCCTCCCGCAGAAGTTCCCGGCGCGCCGCCTCCGCCGAAGCAGCCCGCGCCGCAACACGATCCCGTGAAGACGCCGCCGCCCCCCACGACCACTCCTCCCGAACAGCCTCCCAAGCCAGGGCAGGCCGACCCGAAAGCCTGACGGCGTCCGCTTCGATCCGGCACCGACGTCAACGCGCCGCCGACCCTCGCGAGGGCGGCGGCGCGTTCGCTTTCCTCCACGCGGAGGCGAGCCGCGGACGGTCGCTCAGGCGACGGGCTTGCCCGTGGCCAGGCCGCGGATCAACGCGATCAGGAAGACCACGATGAAGATGAAGAACAGGATCTTGGCGATGCCGGCGGCTCCGCCGGCGATGCCCCCGAAACCGAAGACTCCGGCGACGATCGCCACGATGAAGAAGATGAGGGCCCAGCGAAGCATGTGCAGTCCTCCGAGTTGGATAAGGGTCAGGATTCGTTCGCTTCGTCTTCCCGGCGATCGGCTGCGGCGGCGCGACACGAGATGTGGCCGCAGCTGCATTCCTGACCGGGTCCGGAGTGCGAACGGTTGGCGACTCGACACGCGTTGCTGCAGAACTCCGCATCGAGATCGACGGGGCAGCTACAGCCGGCGTGTCGACAGGTTCGTGAGGACATCGTGGTTTTCCTTGCGGCGTATCGAGTCTGCTCGCGGAACGGACCGCGAGGGTTCGGGCGTCTCCGAGCAACAGGCGTCTCCGAGCAACTAGCGTTCCCGAGCAACTAGCGTTCCCGAGCAGCCAGCGTACCCCTTCGCCACGGCCCCGCGCTCCACGCGATCCAACGCCGCGATCTACAGCGGGCCTTGCAGATCCTGCACGACCCTGCGGCTCAGTCGCCGGCCGCCTCGAGCCCGGTGCGGATCGTCTCGCGGGCCTGCCGGAGGTCGCCCGAGGCCTCCTCGGGAGGTTCGGCCTCGCCCCGCACTCGGTCGGAGAGCGCCAGCTCGACGAGCACGGCGAAGTGGTCGGAGCCGGGGACGGCGTGGACGCTCATGCGCACGAATCCGAAGTGCTCGGAGTGCAGCACGTGGTCCAGCGGAAAGCGCCACCCCGGCCAGCGCGAGTTCCAGGTCCCGTAGAACCCGCGGCCGACGCGCGGGTCGAGCAGACCGCTCACGCGCTGAAACAGGGTCGTGACCGGCGACCAGGCCACGGCGTTGAGGTCGCCGAGGACGATCGCCGGACCGCCCTTCTCGCGCTCGCGGCGCGCCACGATCAGGAGCTCCGCGTTGCGTTCCGAGGGCTGCAGAGCCTCGCCCGGAACCGGCGGTCGCGGATGGACCGCCGTGAGCCGCACCTCGCGTCCATCGCCCATCGGCACCGTCGCGGTGATCGAGGGAACGTCGTCGAGCACCAGGTGGTCGACACGCGGGTCCAGGAGCTCGAGTCGGCTGTGCAGCGTCATGCCGTAGGTGTTGTCCATGGGGGCCGCGACCCGGTGCGGCCAGCGCCCGTCGAGTTCGGACAGCGCCTCGGCCCAGTGCGCGTCGGACTCCAGCGTCACGAGGATGTCGGGGTCGAGGCTGCGCACGAGCTCGACCAGCGAGCCGGTCCGCCGGTTCTCCATGAAGACGTTGGCCACGAGCAGGGTGATCCGCCGCGGCGCGTCCGGACCGGCCGGTGGGACCTGAGACCTCGCGAACGGCGTGTACGGGAAGATCCAGACCGCCTGGAAGAGGACCGTGGTCGCGACGGGCAGCAGGACGAGGCGAGACGCCAGGTTCAGGTGCGACCAGCCGAAGCCCGCGACGAGCAGCAGAGCGAGTCCGATCAACGCCAGGTACAGGCGCGGAAAGCAGAGCGCGGCGACGGCCCAGTGGTCGATCGACGCGAGGGGCAAGTAGGTCGCGACCACCAGCAGGGTGCCCACGGCCGGGACGAGTACGTTCCAGGTGGACGCGTTCATGCCGTTCGCTGGTGTTCGGGAGCTCCTGGGGCCGGCGCGCTCGAGCCGTCTCGCTCCAGCAGGGCCACGTTGCGCTGGTTTGCCCGGAACCAGACGTCGAACGCGTCGCCCACGAGGGGAATCGCACCGATCGTACCCTCCAGGCCGAGGTTGAAGAGCATACGCAAGAGCGTCTTGCGCGATACGCCGAGGCGAACGGCCCGGTAGACGATGAAGGACGAGAGCAGCACGCCGGCCCAGTCCCCGGCGACGGGGACCAGTCCCAGCAGGGCATCGACACCCAGTCGCAAGCGGGTCCCGGGGATCCCGAGGGACGCGTCGAGCCAGTGGGCATAGCGCGTCAGCCGCTCGAGCTCGGCTCGGCGCGC
>CAYGPA010000123.1:0-11573 GCA_964351535.1 uncultured Planctomycetaceae bacterium | reverse complement strand
CGACCTCGTCGCGGAAGAGCTCCACGAACAGGCCGTCGACGCGCACGAAGTCGCCGTCGGCGAAACCGGAGTCGGGGACGTCGAGGACGGCGATCCAGATGTCGCCGCCGTTCTCGAGCCGCAGCCCCGCGCGGAAGTGCGCCGCGCGCTTGCCCATGGCCTCGTAGAAGCGCACGTTCTCGAGCCTGCCGCGAGCGCGGAACGCGTTGGCGCGGTACGCGGGAGGGTCGCTGAGCAGCGCGTCGACCGCTTCGACGTCCAGAGTCTGCACGCGGAGCGCTTCGTAGTGCGGTCCGCGCAACAGGCTCGTGGTCGCGAAGGCCCAGTCGAGGGCCTTGACGTCGAGGATCACGCGTTCCTCGGCCGTCGCGTCCGAGACCAGCGTCTCGAGCCGCTCCACGTCGAAGTCGGGCAGCACCACGACCGAATCCGTCTCGGGCGCGACCGCGGCGGCGTCGGCTCCGGCCGCGTCGGTGCCCTTCCGACCGCGCTCGAGGATCGTCTGGATCGTCACCGCGCCGATCAGGATCGCCGCCACGAGCATCGCGAGCAGTCGCATCAGCTCGCTCTTGTGGAAGACGCCGCCGGCCTCCGGCAGCTTCGGCTTCTGGCGCTTGCGCATCTCCTTGCGGTTGGAGTAGAGCCCGCTCATCCGTTTCCTCCGTCGCTCATCGAGCTGCAAGGCTCCGGCCGAACTGGCGGCGGCCCGCGTGGACGCCGGCCGCGCACACGAACGCGCGGAAGATGCGGTCGTTCGCGTGGCCCTCCGGCGAGAGCTCGGGGTGCCACTGAACGCCTACCGCGAAGGGGTGGTCCACGTGTTCGATGGCCTCGATCAGGCCCTCCTCGTCGCGGCCGCACACCCGCCACGGTCCCGATGCGGAGGCCAGGGCCTGGTGGTGGCGGGAGACGACCGTGAGCTCCTCTACTTCGACGGCGGCCGCGAGTTTCGTTTCGGGCTCGATGCGCACCGGATGTTCGACGCCCCCGCGGTGGTCGCGCGCCCCGGGCCGATCCTCGGGGAGGTGCTGGTGCATCCCCGCGCCGTCGATCAGGCCGAGGAGCTGCATGCCGTAGCAGACACCCAGCACCGGAACCCCGCGCTCGAGCGCCAGGCGCGCGAGGGTCGCGTCCCAGTCCTGCTTCGCGAGCGGCACCGGGCTCGCCTCCGGGTGCGTGGCGCCCAGGCCGAAGCGCTCGGCGTGGAAGTCGTCGCCTCCCGAGAAGAGCACGCCGTCCACGCGGTCGAGCAGCTTCGCGAGGTCCCCGGGGCCGCCGACGGGCGGAATGGCCAGGGGGAGACCGCCCGCGCGCAGGACGGCTTCGGCGTAGCGGGTCGAGAGCGACAGGCGGTCGAGCTGGTCGCCGGAGAGCTCGCCGTGAATCGCGATGAGAGGGGTGTCGGGTCGTGCCACGCCGCCATTCTAGTACCCGGGCGGCGACCTTTCCCCGTCGGCTCGTTAGCATCCGCGCCCGTGTCGCCGATCCTCCTGACCTCGATGATGCTCCTTGCGGGGGTCTTCCTGCTCGCGAAGGGGGCGGACTGGCTCGTCGGGGGCAGCTCGGAGATCGCCCGCCGGCTGGGCGTGACCTCGCTGGTCATCGGCCTGACCGTCGTCGCCTGGGGCACCTCCGCGCCCGAGGTCGTCGTGTCCGCGAAGGCCGCCTGGAGCGGGAAGGCCGAGATGAGCCTCGGCAACGTGCTCGGCAGCAACGTCGCCAACATCGGCCTCGTGCTCGGCGTGACCTCGATCCTGCTGCCGGCCGTGCTGGACCAGAAGCTGCAGCTGCGCGAGTGCTTCTGGCTGCTGGCCGCCGTCGTGGTCCTCTGGGCCGTGTCCTTCGACGTGGCGATCTCGCGCGTGGACGGCTTCGTGCTGGTCGGCGTGTTCGCGGTGCACAACGCTCACCTCCTGTGGAGCATGCGCGACCGCTCGCACATCCCGCGCGAGGTCGTGGAGGCGGACACCGTCCTGCGCCCGCGGCTGATCCCCGGCCTCGCGATCGTGTTCGGCATGGTCTCGCTCGCGATCGGCGCCGAGCTGACGGTGCGCGCGGCCGAGACCCTCGCGCGGCGCTTCGGCGTCAGCGATCACGTCATCGGCTTCACGGTCATCGCGGTCGGCACCTCGCTGCCGGAGCTCGTGGCCGGCATCGTCGCCGCGCTGCGCAAGGAGTCCGAGATCGGACTCGGCAACGTCGTCGGCAGCAACGTCTTCAACCTGTCGCTGGCCCTCGGCATCACCGCGATCATCCAGCCCTTCGACCCCGAGCACCTGCCGGCCCGCGAGTCGGTCCAGAGCGCTCTGCGCCAGGACCTCCCGGCCGTGCTCGCGTTCAGCCTCGCGGCGATCTTCCTGCCGCGCCTCTTCCCCGGCCGACTGGGGGGCTGGAAAGGCCTGCTGCTGCTGCTCGCGTACGCGGGGTACGTGTGGACCTTGTTCTGATCCACGCTTCGCCGCGCGTCGTCCGCGCGGCTTGACGCACGAGCAGGAACTCGACCGCGCGTTCGAACGCGAGAGCCTGCCGAGGCGGAGTCTCTTCGCTCGCGGGCGCGGCGCTCGCGGCCACCCGGAGGCGTGCCGCGCGCATGCTACATTCGCGCCACCGCTGCACCCTGGCCGCGGCGCGTCCCCATGGTGTTCAGCTCTCCGATCTTCCTGTTCGCGTTCCTGCCGGCGACGCTGCTGCTCTACTTCTTCGCCCGCAGCGGGCTGCGCAACGCGATCCTGTTGACGGCGAGCCTGTTCTTCTACGCCTGGGGCGAGACCTACCTCGTCGGCCTGATGGTCGGCTCGATCCTCTTCAACTGGGCGGTGGGACTCCTCGTCGGCGGCGCGGCGGGCACGCGGCGCAAGCTCTGGCTCGGCCTCGGCGTCGGCTTCAACCTGGCGTTGCTCGTCGGCTTCAAGTACGCGGACTGGCTGTGGGCCGTCGGGGCGCAGGGACTGGCTTCGCTCGGGCTCCTCGACGCGCAATTCGCCGCGCCGGCGGACTTCTTGGGTTCGGGCGCCGTGCGCGACGTGCTCGTGACCGAGCAGGGCTCCATTCGCCTGCCGATCGGCGTCTCCTTCTTCACGTTCCAGGCGCTCTCGTACGTCGTCGACGTGTACCGCGGGGACGTCGCGCACCAGCGCAACCTCGGCCGGTTCGCGGTCTACCTGTCGCTCTTTCCGCAGCTCATCGCCGGGCCGATCGTGCGCTACCACGACGTCGCCAGGCAGATCGGGCACCGCGTGGTCACGTCCGCCGCGTTCTCGCTGGGTGTGCGGCGTTTCGTGGTCGGCCTCGGCAAGAAGATGCTGATCGCCAACACCGTCGCACGCGTGGCGGACGCGGCCTTCGCGGTTCCGGCGGCGGAGCTGACGCCGGCCCTGGCCTGGATCGGCATCGTCGCGTACTCGCTGCAGATCTACTTCGACTTCTCCGGCTACTCGGACATGGCCATCGGCCTGGGGCACATGTTCGGCTTCCGGTTCCTGGAGAACTTCCGGCACCCGTACGTCTCGCGTTCGATCACGGAGTTCTGGAGGCGCTGGCACATCTCGCTGTCGACGTGGTTCCGTGACTACCTGTACATCCCGTTGGGCGGCAACCGGGCCGGGGCGGCGCGTACGTACTTCAACCTGGTGCTCGTCTTCTTCCTGTGCGGGCTGTGGCACGGCGCGAGCTTCGCCTTCGCCGTCTGGGGCCTCTACCACGGCTTGTTCCTGGTGCTGGAGCGGCTCGGCCTCGGAGCCCGGCTCGAGCGCGCGCCCGCGGTCGTCCGCCACGCCTACGTCGCGCTCGCGGTGATGGTGGGCTGGGTCTTCTTCCGCGCGGAGACGCTCGGCGCCGCGACCGCGTACCTGGGGGCCATGTTCGGTCTGCAGGCCGGCCTGCCGGCCGTGCACCCGCCCGCGCGCTACGTCGACAACGCGATCCTGCTGGCGTTCGCGGCGGGGCTCGTGGGCTCGACCCCGTGGCTCGTGCGCGCGCGTGAGTGGTTCGAGAACTCCGCGCGCGGAGGCCTGCGCGCCGGCGCGGAGGTCGTCGTCCTCCTGGCCCTCGGCGCCACCCTGTTCCTGTCGATCCTCGAGCTCTCCGCGGGGCTCTACAACCCGTTCATCTACTTCCGCTTCTGATGGACCCCGCGCTGCACGACCGACACTCGAAGCTCTTTCGCTTCGGCGTCATCGCGATGTTCCTCGTCGCGATCTGCGCTCCGTGGGCCGACCGCTTCCGGCCGGCGGAGGCGCGCTCGCCGCTCATCGCCGAGAAGCGCCGTCCCACGCCGCTTCCCGCGTTCGCGTGGGAGCCCGACGCGCTGCGCGGCTTCCCGCGGGCGTTCGAGAAGCACTTCGACGACACGTTCGGGTTCCGCGATCAGTTCCTGCGCGCCCACAGCATCGTCAAGCTGTTCGGCCTGGGAGTGTCGCCGACGCCGCAGGTGCTGGTCGGCGAGGACGGCTGGCTCTTCTTCACGGGCAGCCGGACGATCGAGGACTTCCGCGGCCTGATTCCGTTCACCGACGACGAGCTGCGCGCGTGGCAGGCCATGTACGAGGACCGCCACGCCTACCTCGCGCGCCAGGGGATCCGGTACTTGCTCGTGCTCGTGCCCAACAAGGAGGAGATGTACCCCGAGTTCCTCCCGGACTGGGTGCGCCCGCTCGGGGAACGGCGCATCGACCAGTTCGTCGCGCACATGCGCTCGGAATCCGACGTGGACGTGCTCGACCTGCGCGACGCCTTCCGCGCGGCGCGCGCGGACGAGGACCTGGAGCTGCCCCTCTACTCGCGCCTCGGCACGCACTGGAACGGTCCCGGGCAAGCCCTCGCTGCGCGGACGATCACCTCGCACCTGGCCGAGACCATGGACGACGTCGCGCCCGTGCCGGCGCCCGAGTCGCTCGTGCGCGTCGTCAGCAAGAGCAACGGGGACAGCTGGGGGCACGCGATGTACATCGACGACTTGCTGCCGCAGCCCTTCGTGAGGTTCTTCCTGCACCGCGGATGGGGCCGGGTGCTCGAGGAGACGGGATCGAACGTCGGCAGCATCCACAGCTATGCGGGCCCCGCTCCCGAGCGGGCGCGCGCCATGCTGCTGCACGACTCGTTCGGGTCGCAGCTCTACCCGCTGATGCCCTACAGCTTCTCCGAGCTGCACAGCTACTTCACCGAGTCCTTCGCCCTGGACGTCATCGCCGAGGTCGCTCCCGACGTGGTGATCGAGGAACGCGTTCAGCGCTACCTCGTGGCCGGCGAACCCGAGCGCCTGGCGGAGAGGACGGACGTGATCAGCAGGTTCTTCCTCTCGGATCAGCGCTTCCTCGACCTGGACTTGCCGCGAGACGCCGAGGATCTCGAGCCCGTGGGGTTCGCCGAGGTCGAGACGACGCAGCGGCAGGGTCGACGGGGAGCGCGGCTGCGGGCCACCCGGCCCGGCGACGGTGTCGGCCTTCCTCCGTTGCGTGTTCCCGAGCAGTCGCAGGCCGTCCTCCGCCTGGAATACTGGGCCTCGTCGGCCACGAACCTGACCATCGCCTTCGCGTCGCCGGACGCGACAGGCCTGGGCGAGGGCGAGGGCACGGCCCACCCTCTGCAGCGAGGGTCCGGTGCGATCTACGCCGTCGTCCCCGGGGGCACGTCGCGGCCGTTGTTGCGACCCGCTCGGGGAAACGCCTCGGTGATCGTCCATCGCGTCGACGTTCGCTGAGGGACGTCCGGGCAGCTCACGCGGTCGTGCTCGAGTCGCGCACTCGAGACCGCGTCAACGCACGCGCGGACGCCGGAAACGTTCCCGACGCGCCGCGACCTTCGCGCGCGTGTCGCAGGCGCGGAAGTGGTCGTTCACGAGACCCATGGCCTGCATGAACGCGTAGACCGTCGTCGGGCCGACGAAGGTCCAGCCGCGACGCTTGAGGTCCTTGCTGAGCGCCGCGGACGCGTCGGTCCTGGCGAGGACGACGTCGGGGTTCGCGCGCGGCTCCGGCTCATGGCTCCAGAAGTACGCGGCGAGCGAGCCGAACTCGTCGGCCAGCTCGAGCGCGCGCCGCGCGTTGTTGAGCGTCGATTCGATCTTGCCGCGATGGCGCACGATGCCCGCGTCGTTCAGCAGCCGCTTCACGTCGCGCGCGCCGAAGCCCGCCACGGCTTCGAGCTCGAACCCGGCGAACGCCGCGCGGAAGTTCTCGCGCTTCTTGAGGATCGTCAGCCAGCTCAAGCCGGCCTGGAAGCCCTCGAGGCAGATCTTCTCGAACAGCCGCACGTCGTCGCGCACGGGAACGCCCCACTCGCGATCGTGGTAGCGCATGTAGAGCGCATCCGCGCCCGCCCAGGCGCAGCGACGGATTCCGCGTTCGTCGACGAGGGTCTCGGGCTTCATGTTCGGCTGCCCCGGATGCGCCGGGGTCGCGGAATCCTCGCTCGCGCGCGGCCCGTGGTCCAGGGTCCCTCGGTCTCGCCTGGGTTCGTGTAGGCTGGCGTCATGCCCGGTTCGCTCTGCCTCTCCGCGATCCTCGCGGCGGCCCTGCTCGCGGCGCGCGCCGAGGAACCCTCCGAGTCCGATCCGGCCCGCGAGCTCCTCGCGAAGGCCGAGGAACAAGCCGCCAAGGGCCAGTACGACAAGGCCCGGCGCACGTACGAGCGGATCGTCGACAAGCACGCCGGGACCGAGGCCGCAGTCATCGCCGCGCGCCGCTCGACGCCAAGCGCGTTCGTGGGCTGGGCGGACATCGTGCGGCACGGCCCGTCGTCGAACCGCCTCGACGTCGTGCTGATGGGCGACGGGTACACGCTCAAGCACATGAAGGCCTTCGACAAGCTGGCCGACGACATCCCGCCGGTCTTCGAGCGCGACACGACCTTCCGCGAGTACTACGAGTACATGAACTTCCTGCGCGCGAGCCTGGTCAGCGCGGACGCGGGCGTCGACGGGTTCGGACGCGAGTACGACACCGCGCTGGGCGGGCGCACGCTGGCGACCGACGCGGGGCACGTCGGGATCGACCCCGACAGCGTGCTCCGCGTGTTCGCGGAGCTGCCCGAGCACGACGAACAGGCCATCATCTTCGTCAAGACGGGCGTCCTCGGCACCGGAGGCGCGGGGATGGCGACGATCGGCGGCCGCAACACGCGCACGACGATCCACGAGTTCGGGCACTCCTTCGCCGGGCTCGGCGACGAGTACTCGACCCGCACCCACACGCGCGGCTCGGCCAGCGCGCGCATCAACGTGTCGGTCAGCGAGGAGCTCGACGAGGTCCCGTGGGCCCACTGGCTGCGGGCCAAGGTCCCGGGCGTCGGCACGTACGAGGGCGCCTCGGGCCAGGTGCGCGACGCGTTCCGGCCGACCGCCAGCGGCTGCATCATGAACGACGGGGAGTTCTTCTGCCCCGTTTGCCGCGAGGCGCTGGTCCTGCGCATCTACTCGTACGTCGATCCGATCGACGCGTGCTCGCCGCCGCCGATCCCGGTGAACTCACCGATCGCCCTTCAGCCCGAACCGGGACAAAAGATCGAGTTCGAGGTGCACGCGATGCAACCCGCGAGCCACGTGCTCGAAGCGCGCTGGTGGATCCTGCGCGAGTCCGAGACGCCGCGCCGCGGCGGCGGGACGCGGGGCGGACGCTACGGCACCGGCGAGCCGACGCCCGACCGGCGCGACCGCGGGCCGCTCCCCGACATCGTCATCGACCCCGTCGAGGTCAGCAAACACAACCGCAAGGGCGTCCACCGCTTCGTCCTGAAGCTGAACGAGCTCGACGAACCCGGCCGCTACCGCGTCGTGTGCCGCGTGATCGACACCACCGAACTGCGCGGCGAGAAGTGGCCGTGGGTCCTGCACGACCCGCTGCACCTGCTGCAGTCCGAGCGCGCGTGGTGGGTGGAGGTCCCGGGCCCGCGCTGATCCGCGCGCCGGGCTACGAGGCCGGCGCGCCCCCGCTCGATCCCTTCCGGGTCTGCAGCGCCGTACCGATCGTGCGGTACAGCAGCCGCGCGCCGACGATCGAGTCGATCGGGTCGCGTTCACCGGCGGCCGGCGGCGGTCCGGGGTTGACCTCGTTGACGTCCAGCCCGACCACGCGCCGGCCCGAGCGCGCGAGGCCCTCGAGCCAGGCCATGGCCTCGTTCCACGACAGCCCGCCCGGAACGGGAGTTCCTGTGTTGGGGCAGAGCGACGGGTCGAGCCCGTCGACGTCGAACGTGACGTAGACGTGCTCGGGCAGCAGGTCGAGGGTGCGGGCGATGCGCGCGAGCAGATCCTCGCCCGCCAGCCGCGCGCGCGACCAGTCGCGGTCGAAGACAGCCGTGATGCGCCCGCCCGAGCGCGCGATCTTGCGGTGCTCCTCCTCGCACAGGTCGCGGATGCCGACCTGGACCACGCGCGAGACGTCGAGCCGCTCGACGACGTTGTACAGGATCGACGCATGCGACCATGTGAAGCCCTCGTACGCCTCGCGCAGGTCCGCGTGTGCGTCGAAGTGCAGGATGCCGAGACCGTGGAAGCGCTCCGCGCAGGCCTGGATCGGTCCGTAGGCGATCGAGTGGTCGCCGCCGACGACCGCCGGCAGCTTGTCGCGCTCGAGCAACCCGCGCACGGCGTCCGCGACGCGCTCGTTCATCTCGCCGCACAGCTCGTTGACGCGCGCGAGGTCGGCCGCGAGCCGCGGATCCCCCGCGACGTCGCCGCCGACGTCGAGGATCGGCTGCGCCAGCGCGCACGTCTCCTCGTTCAGCGCCGCCAGCCGCGGGTCGATCGCCCGCATGTGGATCCCGCCGCGATACGGATGCCCGGTCTGCAAGTCGAACAGGTCGATCTGCTCGCTGGCCGCCCGCACCGCCGCCGGCCCGCGCGCGGTCCCGCGCCCGTAAGACGTCGTGGCCTCGAACGGCACGCCCAGGACGACGACCTCGGCCTCCTCTTCCGAATGAGGCAAGCCGAAGATCCCACTGCCCGCGGGCGCGGGACCGCTGGGGTCGAACGGGTCGGTTGGTTGCATGGTGTTCATGACTCGAGGAGCTGGAGGATGTCCTTGCATGCATAGACGACGGGTGGACGTCCCTTGGGGGTGGAGAGCCTGCGGGCCACCCTCGAGACGATACCGGCGTCGACCAGTCGATCGACGGCGGTCTTGGCCGTGTTCTGCGCCACTTCGAGGTTCGACTGCGCGAGGGGGACCGTGATCACCGGGTTGCGCTGAAGGAGCTCGAGGAGCCGAACGGGAGTCCGACTCTGCGACTGCTTCAGTCGGTCTCGGTACTCCTGGTCGAGCGCGTGGAGAGAATGGATCTTGCCCAGGGTACTTCGGGACGAGTCCCGAACGGCTGCGAGGAAGAAATCGATCCACGCTCCGAACTCGCCGCGAGTACTGACCCGGTACAGCCGGTCGTAGTATTGCTCCCGTCGCGCCTCCAGGAACGGGGAGACGTACAGCCACGGTCGATCGAGCAGCTTCTCGTGAAGGACCTGGAGCGAGATCACGAGACGGCCGATGCGGCCGTTGCCGTCGACGAACGGGTGGATGGTCTCGAGCTGATAGTGCGTCAGCGCGATCCGGATCAGGGGGTCACTGAGCGCGGAACTCGACCACGCCCGCTCCAGGGCGCGCATGCAGCCGGCGACCTCCCGCGGGGGGGCGGGCACGAATCGCGCCTCGTGGATGTCGTTCCTGCTCTCCTCCGGACCCAGCCAGACCTGCGTGTTCCGGAAGGCGCCGGGCGCCTTGTCGCCGCCGCGCGCGCCTCGGAGCAGGATGGCGTGGAGATCGAGGATCAACCCGACGGTCAGGTCGCGCCCTTCCTCCATGGCCCGGTGTCCGGCCTGCAGTGCGCGCGAGTAGTTTCTGACCTCGACCTGATCCTCGTCCTCGGAGATCGATCCGTAGGCGTCGTCCTCCAGGGCTTCCTGCAGCGTCGTGCGCGTTCCTTCGATGCGGCCGGAGAGGACGGCCTCCCGCTTCTGCAGGAGCGATATGAAGAGGCCCGGGTTGGGCAGCAGCTTGCCCCCCTCCCCGAGGCGCCCCAGCTCCCCGCGGGCCTCTCCCAGCAGCTGCACCGTTCGGGACGAGAACGTGAGCTCTCCGGGCAGGGGCGCGGGCAGGAAGGCTCGCGCTCCGTTCTCGATCGTCACCAGCTGCCCGGGGAAGGGCTCCTCGAAGTCGCTCGGGTTCATGGCCAGACGCAGGGTCCTGACAGAATGCGCCCCTTTATCGCACGATGTGGCTCATATCTGCTAAAAACGTGCGCCCGGCCAGGCCCGGCCTCACCGGCCGAAGTCATTTTCTGATTGGGGTTTACGGACGCCCGCCGCCCGGGGGCACACTCTCCCCGTTCCAGCGCCAAGCCCGACGTGGCGGGCGCCGTTCCTTCCTGCGAACCCGTGATGAGACACGTTGGGGAAGACCAGAGCGACGGAGCCCTGCTCCGGGCCTTTCGGGGTGGCGAGGCGGGGGCCTTCGGGGTCCTCGTCGAGCGGCACCAGGGGGTCCTGCTGAAGCACGCGCGGTCGCTGCTGGGCGCCGGTGGCGCCTGGGAGGACGCGGTGCAGGAGGTCTTCCTGCGACTCGTCGAACGGCCGCCGGACATCCCGGTGGAGGTCGCGGGGGATGCGGCGCGCGAGCGAGCCCATCTGCGCTCGTGGCTGCACAAGGTGACGAGGAACTGCTGCATGGACACCCGACGAGCCGAGACGCGTCGGCGGCACCGCGAGGAGACGGTGGCCGCGCGCGAGGAAGTCGCGGAGGCGACCTCGCCGCTCGAGCAGAGCGACACGGTGGCGGCGGTCGAGCGCACGCTCGAGGAGCTGCCGCAGGACCAGCGCGAGGTGCTCGTGCTGCGGCTGCTCGGCGGCCGCAGCTACCGCGAGATCGCCGACATCACCGGCCGCAAGGTCGGCACGGTCGGCTGGCTCGTCAGCGTCGGCCTGCGCGCGCTCGGCGAGCGCCTCGAACCGCTGCTCGAAGGAGCTCCCCGTCCTGCACTGGCCGCGCGCGACGCGGCCCCGTCCGACCTGCGCTTGGCGCAAGGAGAGTCGTGATGAACCAATCCGAAGAACGACGCGACGAGCTGCACGAGCGCCTGTGCGCGTACGTGCTGGGCGAACTGGAAGGCGCCGAGCGCGCGAGCCTCGAAGCCGAGCTCGAACGCTCGCCGGAGCTGCGCGCCGAGCGCGAGCGCATCGAGCGCACGATCGGCCTCGTCCAGGGAGCCCTGGGCGACGACGCCGGCGCGGGCGAGACACTCTCGCCGGCGACGACCGATCACCTGATGCAGAAGGCCGCGCGCCCCGCGCCGATCCTGCGCTTCCCGCGCCGCTGGACGGGCCTCGCGGCCGCGGCCGGCTTCCTGGGTCTGACGTTCCTCGCCTGGCGCGCGGTCGAGACCGGCCCGGGCGTGCGCGGCGTGGACGGCTTCGTCGCGAAGGCGCCCCAGGCCGAACAGCCGGCCCCGGTCGCGGCGAACGAGCCCCTGCGCGACGAGGCGGACGCGGACGCCGTCGTCTCCCTCGGGCGAGAGGCGGGCAAGCGCTCGGAGCTCGCCTTGGCGAGCGGCGAGAGAGAGAAGAAGGCCCGCGCCCTGATGGCGAAAGC
>CAYGPA010000122.1:0-11580 GCA_964351535.1 uncultured Planctomycetaceae bacterium | reverse complement strand
TGCGGCGCGTCATGCACTTCGCCGAGCTCGACTCGGACAAGTGGCGCCAGTACGCCGAGCGCACGGGCTTCCCGATGAGCTGGGTCTACGCGCGCGAGCACCGCACGCTGCTCGAGTTCGAGCGGCGCGTGGCGCACGCGTTCGACGAGAGCGTGTTCTGCACGCCGCTCGAGCAGAAGATCTTCCAGGGCGTGATCCCCGGCGCCTCGTCGATGGTGCTGCGCAACGGCGTGGACCTCGAGTTCTACCGGCCGCGCACGGACGAGGCGGAGGCCGACCACCTCGTGTTCGTCGGGATGATGGACTACTACCCGAACATCGACGGCTGCGAGTTCTTCGTGCGCGAGATCCTGCCGCGCGTGCGCGCGCGCCGGCCCCAGGCGCGCTTCACGATCGTCGGCGGACGACCGACGCCGGCCGTGGTCAAGCTGGGCGAGACCGACGGCGTGACCGTGACCGGCTTCGTCGACGACACGCGCGACCACCTCGCGCGCGCCGCCGTCTCCGTCGCGCCGCTGCGCATCGCGCGCGGCATCCAGAACAAGGTGCTCGAGGCCATGGCCATGGGCCTGCCGGTCGTCGGGACGCTGTCGGCGACCCAGGGGACCGACGGCGATCCGGGGCGCGACTTCCTGCTGGCGGAGTCCGCCGAGGAACAGGCGACGGCGATCCTCGACCTCCTCGAGCACCCCGAGCGCGCCGCCGAGCTGGGGCGGCGCGGCCGCGCGTTCGTCGAGGAGCACTACGACTGGGAGCGGGTCTTCGAGCCGCTCGACGAACTGCTCGACCGCCTCGCGCCGCAGGCGCGAGGCGCACCCTGACACCTGCCCGGCAGGGCACCCCTCCCCGGCGGGCTCGATCCGGGCAGAGTTCTGCTCCCGGCGGCCAACTCGATTCGGGCAGAGTTCCGGGCGAGAGACGCCGTCCGTGCCGCCGAGCCTGGAGCCCGAGCCGCGGCGCCGTCGATTCGGGCAAGATGACGGCGGGCTCGGTAAGACCCGCGCTCCGGGCGCGTCCGACGAGGCTGGCGACCCGATCCACCCCCCATGCCCTCCGCGCGCAGCCTGACGTCCCTCCTGAAGCAGATCCGCGGCTGCGAGATCTGTGCCGCGCACCTGCCCGCCGGGCCGCGGCCCGTGCTGACGGCGCACCGCGACGCGCGCGTGCTGGTCATCGGCCAGGCGCCGGGCGCGCGCGTGCACGCGAGCGGCGTGCCCTGGGACGACCCGAGCGGCGAGCGGCTGCGCGACTGGCTCGGGGTCGACCGCGAGGCGTTCTACGACGAGCGGCGGTTCGCGCTCGTGCCGATGGGCTTCTGCTATCCCGGCAAGGGCAAGTCCGGCGACTTGCCGCCGCGGCCGGAGTGCGCCGACGAGTGGCACGCGGACGTGCTGCGCTTCCTGCCCGGGGTGCGCCTGACGATCCTGCTCAGCCAGTACGCCCACGCGCGCTACCTGGGCGAGCGGCGCAAGAAGACTCTCACCGAAACCGTGCGCGCGTGGCGCGAGTACACGCCGAAGCGGCTCCCGCTGCCGCACCCGAGCCCGCGCAACAACATCTGGCTGCGCAAGAATCCCTGGTTCGAGGACGAGGTCGTACCCTACCTGCGGCGGCGCGTGCGCTCCGTCCTGTCGACCCCGTGAGCTCGAATCCGTCCCCGAAGTCCCGGCAGCGTCGGCTCCGCCCGCTGCGCATCGCCGCCTGGACCGCGGCCGCGTTCCTGGTCGCGCTGCCGGTCGCCTGGCTGCTGGCGGTTCCGCGCATCGCCGGAGCCTGGGACGCCGAGCCGCGGCCCTGGAGCCCCGCGGCGGAGGCGCTGCTCGCCGACTGCTTCGCGGACGTCGATCCAGACCGCCGGTTCGACGCCCACGTTCACGCCGTCGGGATCGGAACGGACGGCAGCGGCTGCTTCGTGAATCCGCGCATGCTCTCGTGGCGGCACCCGCTCGATCGCGGTCGCTTCGTCGTCTACGCGCACAGCGCGGGGATCGAGAGCCTCGCGGGCGCCGACGCGCAGTACGTCGAGCGGCTGCGGACCTGGATCGAGGCCTCTCCGAGTCCGGGCAAGTACGCGCTCTTCGCCTTCGCGCAGTTCCACGACGAGGACGGAGTCGTCGACCCCGACCGCAGCGAGTTCCACACGCCGAACGACTACGTCCTGGAGCTCGCCGAGGCCTACCCCGAACGCTTCGAGCCGGTCGCGTCGATCCACCCGTACGCGCCGGACGCCGTCCGCGAGCTCGAGCGCGTCGCCGCGCGCGGCGTGCGCATCGTGAAGTGGCTGCCCAGCGCGATGGGCATCGACCCGGCCAGCCCGAAGTGCGACGCGTTCTACGCGAAGCTCGCGGAGCTCGACGTGACGATCCTGACCCACGGCGGCGAGGAGCAGGCCGTCCAGCTCGACGAGCTGCAGCGCCTCGGCAATCCGCTGCGGCTGCGCCGCGCGCTCGACGCGGGCGTACGCGTCGTCGTCGCGCACTGCGCCAGCCTGGGGTCCGACGAGGACCTCGACGACCCGGCGCGGCCGCAGGTGCGCAGCTTCGAGCTGTTCCTGCGCATGATGGCCGAGGAGCGCTACGCGGGCCTGCTCTTCGGCGAGATCTCCGCCGTCACGCAGGTCAACCGCTACGCGGGCGTGCTCGACGTGCTGCTCGAGCGCGAGGACCTGCACGGACGCCTGCTGAACGGCTCGGACTGGCCGCTGCCGGCCATCAACGTGCTCTTCAGCACGCGCGCGCTCGTGCGCGACGGTTTCCTGACCGCCGACGAGCGCACGGCCCTGAACGAGATCTACCGCGCCAACCCGCTGCTCTTCGACTTCGCGCTGAAGCGCACGGTGCGGCACCCGAGCACCGGCGCGAGGTTCCCGGCGGAGATCTTCGAGCGGCGCCCCGGCGAGTAGCGCGCTACTCGACCACGTCCGGCAGCGGGTCGCTGCGCTGCCAGGCCTCGGCGCGCTGCACGTACGGCGGTTCGCCGTTGTCGCGGAACCACGAGTCGACCACGTAGCGCGTGCCGTCGGTCTCGTCGCGGATCTGCGCCGTCCAGTGCATGTGGGTCGTCCAGCGCGTGCGGCGGACGCGCTCCAGCACGACGTGATGGCGCAGGAGCCCCTCGTTCTGGAGCAGCGTGAGGTAGATCGACGTGTTGGTCGACTCGTCGACGCAGTCCTGGTGCCCGTACCAGTCGGGGTTCTTCTCGTTCTGTGCCTTGTCGGCCCCCGCGGGCGTCTGCTCGCCGGCGATTCGCTCGAGGAGCGCGACGGCCTGGGCGATGGCCACGCGCTCGTCGCGCGACGTCGCGGGCGCGGGCTCGAACAGCGCGCAGAGTTCGGCCCAGCGTTCGGGCGAGACCGTCACGATCGCGCCGTGCTTGTGGCCCCCGCCGTAGAACATCGGCACGGCATCGGGCGCGATGCGGCTCTCGAGCTGCAGCGGCCGGTGCGAGGAGCAGCCGGAGGCCGCGGCCCCGACCGCCAGCGCGAGCGCCGCACCGAACCCCGCGCGCCTCACGAGGCCTCCGGCTTGCGCGCCACCGCCGTCCAGCCCATGCACAGCGAGCGGTCGTCGGTGAACCGTGAGAGAAACGCGAAGAGGCCCTGCACCAGGGCGATGACCGGCAGCACGAGCGGCGCGCGCCAGCGGCTCATCGTCACGCTGCCGTCGCAGTTCAGGCTGCGGGCGCCGAACGCGCGCAGGATGTACTGCGTCAGGAGCGAGCCCGTCGCCGCCGCGGAGTTCCCGCGCGGCTCGATCGACTCGACCTCGAGCCCGGCGCGTTCGAACATCGAGCGCAGTCCCTCGTCGGTGTAGCGGAAGTAGTCGTAGGGCAGCTGGTGCAGCGGCGCCATGAACGGCACCGTCAGGAGCGCACGCCCTCCCGGGCGCAGCACGCGCTGCACCTCGTCCAGCATGAGCGCGGGCTCGGGAACGTGCTCGATCACCTCGGAGAGCAACACGCTGTCGATGCTGCTCGACGCGAAGGGCAGTCGATTGCCGTCCCCCCACACGTCGACGATGCTGCGCACGCGCGGCAGGACCTTCCAGATCTCGGGCACGAGGTTGTCGCACATCGGCGGGTACTCGAGCCCGAGGTAGCGGTCGACGTGCGGCGCGAACAGCTCGCCGTAGGGCCGTTCGCCCCCGCCGACGTCCAGCAGCACGCCGCGCGCCCTGGGCGCCAGCGACTCGGCCGCCCGGCGCAGGTGCACGCGGTCGATCCAGTACGGGTTCAGCGGCGTGCGCTTGCGCCACGCGTTCAGCCGCGCCTTCCAGCCGCGTCGGTGGCGGATCAGCCCGCCGTCGGTGGGAGCCCCGGTAGTCATGCGGGACTCACACGGAGCCTCCGGCCGCCGAGGTGGCGGAGGTCTTCGGGAGGGGTCGATCGGGGTTCGTCGCGGTCCACGGCGGGGGCAGGATAACCGCTGGATCCGGGGGTCGTCCGCGCGGCGCCTGTGCAATACTTTTCGGCCGTCATGAGCCACGACAAGATTGCCGACACGTTCGACGAATGGGCCCGCGCCGGCCGCGACGCGGGCATGGAAGAGGGCCACGGCGACGTGGTCCGTCAGGTCCTCGAGCAGCTCGAGATCCGCGCCGGGGAGCAGATCCTCGACCTCGGCTGCGGCAACGGCTGGGCCACGCGCCTGCTGGCCAAGTCCGCGGCCGGGACCGGCGCCGTGGGCGTGGACATCTCGCAGGCCATGATCGCCCGCGCGGAGGAGCTGCACAGCTTCACGATCCGCGCCCGCTACGAGGTCGCACCGTTCGAGGACCTCGGCCTGCCCGACGCGCACTTCACGCGCGCTTTCTCGATGGAGGCGCTCTACTACGCCGTCGACCTCGACCGCGCACTGGCCGAGATCCACCGCGTGCTGAAGCCCGGCGGAATCCTCGACTTCGTCGTCGACTACTACGGCGAGCGCACCGGGACCGAGGACTGGCCCGAGAAGACCGGCCTGGCCATGAACCGGCTCACGTCGGACGAATGGCGGGATGCGGTCCAACGCGCGGGGTTCACCGACGTACGGACGCAGCGCGTGATCGACACGCGCGGTCCCGGCGACGAGGCGGACTTCCAGCCCAGCGAGCACTTCCCGGACTGGGCGACCAAGGTGGCCATGCACGAGGCCGGCAGCCTGTGGATCCACGGCGTCAAGCCCCAGTAGTGCGCACCGGAAGAGCGCGCACCGGGAACGCGCGCGCACCGAACCTGCGCACGAGGACCGCGCGACCCATGCGCACCGAGATGGCAACCGACAGCGACGACGCGAGGCACCCTCCGGGCACCGCCCTGCTCGCGGCGGTCGCTTGCGCCACGCTGCTCGCAAGCTGTGGGGACGCCTCTTCCGATCCGGAGCCGCGCTACCGACACGTCGTGCTGATCACGCTCGACACGTTCCGCGCCGACCACCTGGGCTGCTACGGCAACGAGACCGTCGAGACGCCGCGCATCGACGCGCTGGCCGCCGAATCGACCGTGTTCCTCGCCGCGACGAGCCCCGCCCCCACCACGCTGGCTGCGCACACGTCGATCATGACGGGCCTCTCGCCGCGCTCGCACGGCGTCGTTCGCAACGGGTTCATGGTGAACCCGGAGAACCACATGCTGGCCGAGATCCTCGGCCGCGCGGGGTTCCTGTGCGGCGCCGTCCTGGGCTCGTTCGCGCTGGACGCCGACTTCGACTTCGACCAGGGCTTCCACGCCTTCGACGCGGACTTCGACCTGCTGCTCGACGGCGATCACTTCGACCAGAACCAGCGCCGCGCCGAGCAGGTCACCGACGCCGCGCTCGCATTCGTCGACGCGGCCGACGACGGCGAGCGCCTGTTCCTCTTCGCGCACTACTTCGACGCGCACGCGCCCTACGACCCGCCCGCGCCGTGGAACGCGAAGTACGCCGAGGAGGGCTGGAGCACCGCGGCGACGCAGGACGACCTCGAGAAGGCCGTGCGCGTGCACCAGCGCACGGTGCTCGGACCGGGCCAGGCGCCCGGGCAGCGCCAGGTGTTCCAGTTCGGGCTGTCGACCGAGCTCCTGACGCAGATGTCCGGCGAGCCCCTCGGCGCCGACCTCGAGCTCGCCGCGCTCTACGCGGGTGAGGTCAGCTACCTCGACCACCACGTCGGGCGCCTGCTCGACGGGCTGAAGGAACGCGACATCCTCGACGACGCGATCGTCGTGATCACCGGAGATCACGGCGAGACGTTCTGGGAGCACGGCGACGTCTGGAACCACGGCCTGTGGCTGTACGACACGACGGTGCACGTGCCGTTGATCGTGCACCTGCCCGACGGCCGCGGCGCGGGGCGCGAGGTGCGCGAGCCGGTGTCGACCGTCGACGTGGTCCCGACGCTCGCCGAGCTGCTGGGGCTCGAGCTGCCGGAGCCCGTGGACGGGCACGACCTGACCGCGGCGCTGGTCCTCGAGGACGCGCTGCCGGACCCGAACCCGGTCTTCTCGGAGGCCACGCAGCCGGTCAGCCTGCCGGTCGCCGCGGGCGGCTGGCCGCTGGATGCGCTGCCGAAGAGCGTGCGCGCCGGACCCTGGAAGTACGTGTGGGCGCCGTACCTGAACCACGAGGAGCTCTTCCACGTCGTCCGCGACCCCGGCGAGCGAACGAACCTGCTGCGCGCGGCGACCCCGCAGGCGATCGCCCGACGCAACGAGCTGCGCGCGGAACTCGAGAGCTGGCTGCGCGCGCGAACTCCGCGGGCGTCGTCGTTCAACCGCGCCAAGGCGCGCGAGGTCGCGGATCGACTCAACGCCCTCGGCTACTTCGAGTCCAGCGGCGACGAAGATGCGGACGAAGAGCCGTCGAGATCCGACGACGGCCGCTGAACGACGTCCCGTTCGCCACGCCCGAAGTAGGCTAGGCGTCGAACTCGATGAAGACGAGGTTCTGCTCGGGCGGGTAGTGAACCACGCCGCGCCGGTGCAGGCGTCGCGCGAGCTTGGCCGCGATCCGGCGCGCGATGTGGATGCCCGTCGTCGTGATGAGGATGCCGTCCTCGGTGTCCCGGAACTCGAAGATGCGCTCCAGCGGGTGCTCGGCGCGCTCGAGAGCCTCGACGTTGGCGACCAGACCGCGAATCTCGTCGCGCAGCACGTCGTACCGAGGGTGCAGGCGAATCGTGCCCGCGGGGTAGCGATCCCGGACTCTCTGACACGCCGGGCACGTGCCGAACTCGAACTCGCCCTCGGACGCGACACCCCACACCCACCGCCCCTTGCGGCAGAGCAGGCCGCACGTCTTGCAGACGATCGGCCGCTTGGGCTTGGCTCCTGCGTGATAGGTGTCGTGCTGCCTGGGGACGACCCATCGAATCGGACGATCCTTGCGCGGCCCCGGGCCCGTGGTCTTGCCTGTCATCTTGCGTCCTCCGTGGGCTTGCTCCATGCAAACACGGGCCGGACCCGGTGACTGCGGGAAGCTCGGGGTAGCACCCGGAGGAAACTATTCGTAGCCGAGGGAGCGCGCTGCCGTTCAGTCCTCGCGCACGGTCTCCGCGGCCTCGGAGAGCGGCTGCGCGGCCGGGTTCCCCGCCGCGGAGACCGCCCCCAGGATCCGCGAGCCCGGATACGAGTTCGCCCACGCGAACCAGTAGGCGCGGTCGACGCGCAGGCGCGGCAGCAGGCTGAAGCGCAGCGTGTCGCCGCTCTCCAGGTCCTGCAGGCGCAAGGACGGGGGCACGCCGGGCAGCCGCGCGAGGACCAGGTTGCGCCCGTCGAGCCGCGCCTCGGCGACGCGCACCTGCCCCGTCCCCGGGTCGCGCACCCAGACGAGCGGGCGGCCGCCGACGTTGAACGCACGGATCTCGTCCCGACCGAGCTCCGGATCCGGCAGCGCCGCGGCGGCGCCGTCGACGACGACGCCCCACACGACCTGCTTGGGGCCGAGTTCGCCGAGACCTGCGCGCAGTCCCGGCGTGGGCAGGGCCTCGGAGTCGGCGTGGTAGTCCGCGTAGGACGAACCTCGGCGATCGCTCTCGGCGCTCGGCTTGGCGACCGCCAGGGTCAGCGGGTGCAGGCCCCTCCACGCGCTCCACGACGTGTGGACGGAGTCGATGTACTCGAGCCGATTCCCCTGCAGCTCGCCCCGAAGCGCCCGGCCCTCGAGCTGCGACCAGAGGGTCTCCGTCTCGCGATCCCGCAGGACCAGCGCGCCGTTCCACAGCATTCCGGAGGAGGCGAAGGTCAGGTTCTCGGCGCGCCCCTCGAGAGCGCGCCCGTACGCGATCGCGCTGCCGGCGTGAGCGCTGCACGTGGCGACGATCGGCTGCCCGTCGAGTACGTCGTTCACGGCCCCGGCGCGCTCGAGGTACCAGAGCGAGTACGCCTTCGCCGTTCCATCGCGTCCCACGACCCCCAGCACGGGTTCGTCGTCCGCGAAACCCGCCTCGGCGGCCGTGACGGAGATCGGATCGCCGATCGCGGGAGCCTCCGCGTCGGGCGGCAGGTAGTGAAGGCTGCGGCCCTCGACGAACGCCTCCTCGAGGAGGGGGTCGCCCTCCATCCGAGCGAGTTCGTCCTGTCCGCGGCCTGCGGATGCGTCTTCCGACAAGGCCACGGTCGGCACCGGCTGCTCCGCTGCGGGCTCCGGAGAATCCGGCGTTGCGGCGATCTCCGTCGCGGGAGCATCCGGCGCCACTTCGTCGCTCGCGGTCGTGCTGGAGCACGCCACCAACCAGAGGAGCCCGAGACTCGCTGCGAGGACGGAGTTCGACATGGGGGTTCGGTTCACCGTTCGCGCAAGCTTAGCCCGCGCGGCGGGTCTGCTCAGCACGGGGCTGCACAAGTCTTGCCGTCGTTCGCGGCGTGGCGGGCGCACTCGCCCGCCTGGGCGCGAGACTCGCGGCGCTCCGGGATCTCGGCTCGCTCGGCCTCGAGCGCGCCCGGGGGCCTCTGGAGCAGGATCCGTCCCAGCGGCGGGGTCCGTCGTGGCGGGAACTCCAGCCCAGGCCAGAAAGCGACCGAACTCGGGAGGGGCCGGATCCCAGGACGCACGATGCGCAACACGCTGCTCAACGGTTTTCTCGCTGCCGCCGTCGCCGTGGCCTTCCTGCTGATCGGCGTGCCGCGCATGGTCGGCGGGGCCGACGACACGCCCCAGGCCCCGCGAGCCTCGGCCGAGGACGTCCAGGCGCGCAACCTCGTGGCCGACGCGATCCTCGAGCACGTCGAGCGCGCGCTGCGCGACGGCTGGCTCGTCTCGATCCTGGTCTCCCACGGAGAGCCCACCGTCACCGCGACGCCGCGGTCGGGCTTCGCCGATCCCGAGCGCTGGCTGCGGTCTCACCGCGGCGAGGTGAACCGGGAGGTGTTCCGCGCGGCTCCGGCGCGCGTCGACTGGCGCCCGGTGCTGCAGGCCTGCGCCGCGGCGATCGAGTCCGGATCTCTGCCCGAATCGAGCTCCCCGCCCGCGCTCGTGGACGTCCGCGTCGACGTGGACGGCATCCTGCACCTCGTGCCCCACCTCGACGAGTACGTCGACGCCTGGGAGTGGATGCAGGCCTTCGAGGAGCTCGACCGCGCGTTCTCCACGCACTTCCCGGGCCTCGCCCCGGCCGGCCCGCGCATCCGCCGCCGTGGCCCCAATCCGCTGGGCACCGAGGTCCTCGAGAACTCGGCCCTCCCGCACACGGCCGCGCGCTTCCAGGACCCCACTCGCCTCGTGATCTTCTCGTCCGGCGTCGACCCGCGCAGCGGGAACGCGCTGGACGGCTCCGAGCGCGGCTCGGTCCTGCGGGCCCTCTCCGCCTCCGTCCTGGACTCCTGAACCCCCGGCCTGTCCCCCGGGGTAGGGCTCCGGATGCCGGAGCCGTTCGCCGCCGCCCAGGATCCCGGAGTTCGCGTAACGCGCCGCACCCGCCGCGGATGGGAGGCGCGTACGCCGAGCGTCGCGCTCCCGGAAATCGCCGGGATCGACTCGGCGCCAAGGAGAGAACCGATGGGAATGCGAACGATCACGAGGATGGCGGCGGTGGCCGGGCTTGCCGCGGTGGCGCTGGCTTCGGAGACGGTGCGGCTGAGCGTCACGGAGCAAGGATTCGAGTGCAACGGAACGAGCGATTGGCCCAGCGTCACGCCCGACGGCCGCTTCGTCGCCTTCTCGAGCTTCGCTACGAATCTGGGCTTCGCGGAGGGGAACACGTCCACCGACGTGTTCGTACGCGACCGTGCCAGCGGCCAGGTGTGGCTCGTGAGCCGCGCGGTCGGCTCCGATACGACGGGGAACAACAGCTCGGTCGTCCCCTCGATCTCCGCCGACGGGCGCTACGTCGCGTTCGAGAGCTTGTCCTCGGACCTGGTCCCGGGAGACACCAACAACAAGCGCGACGTGTTCCGCGGTGACGTGCTGACGGGGGACGTGATTCGCGTCAGCGTCTCGACCTCGGGGACCGAAGGCAACGAGCTGTCGGCCAACGCGGCGATCTCGGGCAACGGCCGGTACGTCGCCTTCGAGAGCTACTCGACCAACCTGGTCCCGGGCGACGCCAATGGACTGCGGGACATTTTCGTGCATGACACCGTGACGGGGACGACCGAGATCGTCTCCCTGGCCGAGAGCGGGGCGCAGGTGAACGGGCCCTGCTCGCGGGCGTCGATCTCGGAGGACGGCAGCCTCGTCACGTTCGACAGCTCCGCGACGAACGCGGTCCTGAACGACACGAACGGAACCGTCGACGTGTTCCTGCGAGACCGCAACGCGGGCACGACGACGCGGATCAGCACGCCGACGTTCGGTGGGCAGCTCAACGGACCCTCCTCGCACGCGGCCCTGGCTGCGAACGGCGAGGCGGTCGCCTTCAAGACGGAGGCCACGAACATCTTCCTGGCCGACGGCAACAGCGGCCCCGACGCCTGCGTGAAGAGCCTCGTGTCGGGCGCGCTGACGGTGATCACCCACAGTTCGAGCTCGACGTTCGTGGCCGCGGACGGCCCGTCCCACTATCCATCGATCTCGTCCGACGCGCGCTGGGTGGCCTTCGCCTCGAACGCGAGCAACCTGGTCGCCGGGGACACCAACGGGACGCAGGACGTCTTTCGCTACGACCGCACGACCGGAGTGCGCGCGCGGATGAGCGTCGCCGGCGCCGGATCGCAATCGGCTGGGACGTGCTACTACACGAGCCTCACGGATGCGGGCGAGGTCGTGTTCATGTCCGACGCCGTGGATCTCGTCTCGGGAGACAGCGGCACGTACTCCGACTTGTTCGTGCGCAATCTCGGACCCGATTTTCCGCAGCTCTACTGCAGCGGCAAGATGAACTCGCTGGGCTGCGTGCCGTTCCTGAACTTCGACGGCACGCCGAGCACGACGTCGACGGTTCCGTTCCGGATCCGCGGGCACGACTTCTTGCCGAGCGAAGCCGGGTTCATGTTCTACAGCGTGAACGGCAAGTCGAACCTGGACTTCCACGGCGGCAAGCTCTGCGTGAAGCTCCCGTTCAAGCGCTGGCTTCCGGTCGTCAAGGCGAAGAACAACGGCACGGCGCCCTGCTCCGGGATCATGAGCAAGGACTTCAACCTGCGCATCCAAAGCGGCGCCGACCCGCAGTTGACCGCGGGCCAGACGGT
>CAYGPA010000121.1:0-11581 GCA_964351535.1 uncultured Planctomycetaceae bacterium | reverse complement strand
CGAACAACCAGGGCCTGGCGCTGGCGCTCGTCAACCTGTCGCAGGACTCCGGCAACCCCGAGCTGTTCGACCTGCCGACCGGTCGCGCGCCCTCCAGCATGGAGGCCTTCGACCGCCCCCTGGGCTTCGCGAATCCGGATCCCGAGGACCCCTGGGGCTCCGGCTACGGCGGAGTTCCCATCGGGCTCGACGGCGCGCGGGACCTCGTGCAGATCGGCGGCGCGCAGAACACGTTCGGGTTCACGCCGCCGTGCGTCGGTCCGGGCCTCGACGTGTGCCAGGGGCAGAACCTCGTGCCTCGCACCGGCGTCGGGCACGGCGCAGGCGGCCAGCTGCTCGCCACCGTGCGGTTCCCCGCACCGGCCACTCCCGGAACGTACGTCTTCCGCATCCACGACCCCGTCGCGACCGTGCTCGAGCAGGTCGCGCCCGCGGGGGCCTCTCCGGTTCGCCACGCCCGCACCCAGATCAACTTCGACACCATCAGCTTCACGGTCCAATGAGCGCGCTCCAACTCTCGCGCGGGCTCGCCGCGCCGATCGTCTTCGCCCTCTTCGTGGCCCTCGCGCCCGTCGCGAGCGCGCAGGTCGAGGTCGTGTTGCCCCGCCCGGGCTCGGCTCTGAACCGCGTCCACGCGCAGTTCCGCTGGCCCGAGTTCCCCGCGCTCGCCAGCGACTACGAGCTCCAGGTCGTCCGGGACGACGGCAGCTTCAACCCGTTCATCGGCGGCTTCCCGATCGACTTCCACGCCGTACCCGCCGCGGAGCCGCGCACGGTCGTCACGACCGGCCTGCAGTTCGGCAATCCCTACGCCTGGCGCGTGATCGCCTACGTCGGCAGCCCGCCGACGCGCACCGTCGGGCCGACGTACCGCTTCGAGGTGCAGCCGCTGCCCGCGTTGACTCCCGCGATCGCGGTGTCGCGGCCCGCGGGCTCGGCCGGACCCGCACCCGGACTCGTCCTCTTCAACCACACGGGGATCCTCGGCCCGAATCCCGGGGGTGCGATCCTGACCGTCGACTCCTCCGGCCGGGTGCTCCACTTCCTGACGCCCGAGCCGCGCTTCGGAGACGTGCGTCAGCTCGTCGACGGCCACCGCGACGGGCGACTGCTGTGGTCGCGGCCCTCACCGGTGCTGCTCGGCGGGGGCGGCCGCGGCTTCGAGACGACGCTCGACGGCGGCATCGTGTGGGCCTCGCCCGACGTGATGCTCCCCGGCGGCAGCGACCCGTTCTCGGTGCACCACGAGGTCTTCCCGATGCCGAACGGCGACTACCTCGCGCTGATCCAGGACGACCGCACGCTGATCCTGGGCGGTCAGCCGCGGGACTACGCGGGGGACGCCATCGTGCAGTTCGACCGCCACACGAACGAGGTCGTCTGGCAGTGGAGCGCGTTCGACGACTACTCCATCCGCGATTTCCACCCGAACATCGGTCCCTCGGACTGGACGCACGCGAATGCGGTCGTCTACGACGGGCGCAGCAACCGCGTGTACACCTCGATGCGCAGCATCACGCGCGTGAGCTGCATCGACTACGCCACGGGCAACCTGCTGTTCAACATGGGCGAACAGGGCTGGCAGGGGAACGACGTCGACTTCGGCGACAACCTGTTCTCGTTCCAGCACGCTCCGCAGCCGCTGCTCGACGGCAACCTGATGATCTACGACAACGGGAACGAGATCGAACCGCTCTCGAACCCGCGTCAGTCGCGCGCCATCGAGCTGGCCTTCGACGACCCCGCACAGCCGACGAGCGCCTCGATCGTCTGGGAATACCGCCTGTTCGACGACCAGGGCCTGCCGCTCTACACGAACTTCGTGGGCGACGCGGACCGCCTTCCGGGTGGGCACACGCTCGTGACGGCCGGTCGCGCCGCGACCGTCGACGAGGTCGACGCGCAGGGGAACTTGCTGTGGCGCATGACCGTGGACGTCGGCTGGCCGACGAACCTGATCTACCGCTCCGAGAAGATCCAGCAGTTGATCCACGACGTGCCCGGAGACACGGACGGGGACATGGACGTGGATCTCGTGGACCTCGCGGGCCTCCAGGTCGGCTACACCGGACCCGGTCCGGCGAGCCTGCCCTTCCCGGATCGACTCTCCGACCTCGACGGCGACGACGACCTCGACGACGGCGACGTGGTCGCCTTCGTGAGGTGGGGGACCGGACCGGCGCGCTGAGCCCGACCGGACGGCCGGGAGGCGTCGCTTTTCGCCGGGTTTACGACTCCGGGGTTCAGCGCGGGGCCCGGCCGTCTCGATAGAACCCACCGGAATGGTGGGGACCCCTGAAATCGAGGCGAGGGACTCGGTGGCCTGTCCGGACTGCGGGCAGAGCTTCCGACCTCGAGGCCTGGCATCGCATCGGCGCCACAAGCACGGCGAGTCGACCCCGGACGACGAACCGCCCGCGCGCGCCGAGACGCCCGTCGACGAGGTGGCCGCCGCGCTTCCGGCGCGCCCGACTCGCCGGGCTTCCGCGGAGGCCTCCGGACCGGCCGCGGCCCTGCCCGCAGGTACGAGCTCGCAGGGCTCCCTCGAGAGCCCGCTGCGCGAGATCGCCCGCGCGCTCCGGACCATCGGCCTGCGCCTCGAGGGCATCGAGTCGCTGCTGGCCTCCGGAGCCTCGCGCTGGTCGAGCCAGCGCATCTCCCGGGCGGAGGAGCTCAATCACCTCCAGCACGAGCTGGCGGAGGTCTTCGACGCCGTCGAGCGCGAGAAGGTCGCCTCCCGCCGACGCCTGGAGTCGTGGGGCGGAACCCCGCGAACCCCTCAGGAAGAGGACATGGAGCGCGACGCGCGGCAGCGCCTCGGCGACCTGCGCCGGCGCCAGGCGATCCTGCTCTTCCGCATGGGCGACGACGTACCGGCCTCGAACGGACTCCCGGGTCGCGGCCTGGATCCGCTCTGAGGGACCGGTCGACCGCCGCGTCCGGGGCGTTCGCTTCCAGGAACCTCCTGGCCAGAAGGGGTTTGCGTTCGCGACGGTCCGTCCAGGGTCCCTCGCAGAAGCTACCCTCGTCTCCCCCGGGCGCGCTCGCGTCCGCCGGGGCTTCCGGCCGGCGCGTTTCGCACGGAACCCAGTCCGTTCCGAAAAGCGCGAGTCGAATCCCACACCGCCGGCACCTCGGGAGTACGTGGAAGCGATGTCCCATCCCCCCACCCCCGAGGCGCTGCTCGAGCACGCCGACTGGGTCGCCGCGCTCGCCGCGCGGCTGGTCTCCGATCCCGCGCAGGCCGACGACCTGGTCCAGGCCACCTGGCTCGAGGCGCTGAAGAGCCGGCCGGGCGAGATCCGCAACCCGCGCGCCTGGCTCGGCGCGGTCGTGCGCAACGCCGCGCGTCAGTGGCGGCGGGGGGAGGACCGACGGCGCCGGCGCGAGGAGCACGCGGCCGAGAACGTCGAGTGGCCGTCGGCCGCGGAGCTCGTCGAGCGCGCGAACCTGCAGCGCGAGGTGGTCGGCCGCGTGGTCGACCTCGACGAGCCCTATCGCACCACGGTGCTGCTGCGCTTCTTCGAGGGCCTGCCCCAGCGTGAGATCGCGGCGCGCATGGACTGTCCCGTGACGACCGTGAACACCCGCCTGCAGCGTGGACTGGCGAAGCTGCGCGAGCGACTCGACGACGACTACGGGGACCGTTCCACGTGGTCGACCGCGCTGATCCCGCTGCTCGCGATCGTCGGGCCGCGCGCGGCGCGCCTCGCGCTGCCCTGGGGAGCGCTCGCGGCGTACGTCGGTACCGCGGTCCTCGTCGGCGGAACCGTGTGCGGCGGCGTGGCGGCGACCCGCGCGTGGGGCGGGCGCGAGGGCGCGCGGCTCGCCGCGATCCCTCCGGCCCCGGCGGCGCCGGCGGACGAGGCTCCCGCCGTGCTCGTCATGCCCACCGAGGCCGACCTCGAGGAGGCCGACGAGCTCGTTCCGCAGCGCTCGGTCTTCGGCCCCGAGGAGCGGCGCGTCACGCGCTGGCTGCAGCTCCACGGCGGCCCCGCGCACGCCAACTATCGAGCGCGCCGCGACGCGATCGTGTTCCCGCGGTTGCTCTGGCACGTGCCGGGTGCGGCGGGGCAGCCGGCGGTCTCGGGGGAGGACGTGTACACGGTGGGTGCGGGACTGCAGCGCATCGACGCGCGCACCGGGCGCGTGCTGGCCTGGCAGGCCGCGGACGAACGCACCGGGCGGCCGGCGACGGCCTCTCGGCAGGCCGAGGAGGAGAGCGGGGCAGAGCCCGGGGAAGCGACGGAGCTCGCCTTCGTCGGTGCGCCCGCGGTCGCCGCCGACGCGGTGATCGTGCGGCGCTCCGACGGGGCCGTCGTGGCCTGGGACCGGACCCTCGTACGGCAGCTCTGGAGCCGGCCGCTGGATCCGCCCACCGACGGCGAGGCGCGGCCGGGTGTCCTCGCCGACGACGTGTACGTCTGCGGCAGTGCGGGCACGGTGGTCGGGCTCGCGCGGAGCAGCGGGACGATCCTCTGGACGTGGAGGCTCGAAGCCGGGGACTCGGTGCAGGTCACGCCCGCCGTCGCGGAGGGCCGCGTCCTGTTCGGGACGCAGCGTGGCTTCGCGATCGCGCTCGACGTCGAGACGGGCGCGCTCGGCTGGCGTCGACGCGTCGTGCCCGGCCTCGTGGGAGCCGATCCGGTCGCCGTGGACGGCCTCGTGCTGCTCGCCGACCGCGGCGTGCGCGGCGAGCGGCGCGGCGCGCTGCACGCGCTCGCGATCGAGGACGGCGAGCCCGCGTGGTCGTACGTGTACGGCTCGATGGACCTCGCGACGCCGGGAGTCGGAGACGGCGAGCTGCTGGCCCACGCGGCGCGCGAGGTCGTCGCGCTGGATCTCTCCACCGGCGAGCCGGCGGCGAAGCCCGAGCAGCGCACCGGGCGGCCCAGCGGCTCGGCGCCGCTCCTCGTGGGCTCGACGCTCTTCTCCGCGGACCGCGAAGGCTTCCTCTACGCGCACAGTCGGGAGCGCGAGGAGCTGGCCTGGGCCCTCCTGGTGCCCGGCGGCTCCATCGACCGCTTCGCCTGCGTGGACGAGCGGCTGTACGTGACGACGACCGACGGGCTCTACGCGATCGGCGACGACCCCGAGGCGGGTCGTCTGCCGCGCGGCTACGTCCTGCGCGTGGACGGGCGATGAGCTCCGCGCCCTGCTCCCGACCGCGGCCCTCCTGCGGCGGCGGCGACGCGCTCGAGCTCTGGCTGTTCCTCCTGAGCTGGCTGCCCGGCCCGCTGGAGTCGCTGCTGTTCGTTCCGCGCGCCCGCGGAGCGTGCCGCCACTGCGGCGCGCGCCGGCGCGAGGGCTCGATCCCGGCCTGAGCTCGGACAGGCTCCTAGTCGAGGCCCAGCCGGTCGATCTCGGCCGTGATCGCGCCCCAGTCGGGCCGCGTGTGGATGAGCATCGGGAAGACCTGCCGCACGACGCCCTCGCGGTCGATCAGGTAGGCCGTCGTGCGATCGTAGGCCTCCGTCGCGGAGCGTCCGAGGTCGGCCACGATCTCGAAGCGGCGCTCCTCGAGTCCCTGCAGGAACTGGGCGTGCTTCTCGAGGTCGGTGTCCTCCTGGGAGATGGCCACGACCTGGGTGTTGCGCTCTTCGAGGCTCTCGAAGTCCTGGTGCAGCTGCACGAGCTGCCGCTTGCAGTACGGTCACCAGTGCGCGCGGTAGGTCGTGACGACGAGGTTCTGTTTGCCGAGCAGGTCGCCCAGCGCGAGTTCCGTGCCGTCCGCGCGCGGAAGCGTCACGGGAGTCGCCTCGTCGCCGATCTGCAGGCGGGCGTCCGCCGGTCCCCAGTGCGAGTCCGCGTCGTCACCGTCCCGGGACTTCGCGCCGCCGCGCACGGGCAGCTCGATGCGCTCGCGCACGAAGCGCTTGGCGGAGCCGTCGGGCCCGCTGACGTAGGCGATCAGCACCAGGCCGATCGTGTCGCCCTCGGCCGGCTCGGCGATCAGCTCGAACGGGATGGTGGCCGCGTTCTCCTGCAAGAGCCGCTCGTAGGGCTGCTCGAGGAACTCGTTGCGCGCCAGGTCCCGGTACTCGGTGAGGTGCTGCTCCGTCAGTCGCACGCAGTCGGGAACCTGGAGCTGCAAGATCGGCGCGGGCAGTCCGGCACCCGAGGCGCTGAGGCTGGCCGGCCAGTCGACCGCCACGCGGATCTCGCCCGACTGTCCGACTTCGAGTTCTCCGGCGGCGATGCTGGCCCCGAAGCGAACGGCGTCGTCCTGCGGGACGAGCAGGCAGGCCACGGCGGTGAGGAGAGGGAACCACATGCCGTCTTCATACACTCGACGGCAGACCGGTGGGGTGCCCAATCCAGCGGACGCGCGAGCTTACGGATCCCTGACCGCGTCCGCGTCACGGACAGATCGTGAACTTCAGCGCGTCGGTCAGGTTGTCGTCCCAGCCCCAGGGGTTGCCGGGGTCGGACTGGCGCCACTGCACGTACACGTCCTGGCCGGCGGTCAGGAGGGGCTCGGTGCCGCTCTGGATGATCTGGTTGAAGTCGAGCTGCATGCGCGAGACGAGGCCTACCGAGCACTGGCTCGGCGTGGCCAGGAACGACGGCAGCATGTCCGATCGACTGAAGGGGGCCTTCACGCACAGGGTGCCGCCGTGGAACGGCGTGAGTCCCTTCTTGGTGCCGTACAGCAGGAATCCCGGCTGTCCGAAGCGGCCGTCCTCGGCGGTCACGATGAACGGGAACTGCGCCGTGCGGCTCGGGATCCCCGCGGTCCGGATGAAGGGCAGGCAACCGAACGACGTCGACTTGCCGACGCAGTAGGGCTGCAGCTGCGGATCGTGGTCCTGGATCGGCGCCGCGGCGAACGCGGCGAGGGCGAGGAGGGCAGTGAGCATCGTGGGCATCCCAGGATCCTGGAAAAAGCACTCTATCTTGGGCGACCCCCTCCGGTGGTGCTTCCCTGCAAAACAAGCGGGAGAACCTGACCGCGGCCCCGAGCCTCCGCGCTCTCCGGCGACGGAACCGGACGGCGAAGGGCGCGGTGCCCCTTCCAGCGCGCCTCGAGGGCCTTCGGCGGCTCGGGGAGCCACACGTCCAGGAGGCCCCGGGGACCCGTCTCTCCGAGCTCCACGCCGTCGGCGAGCACCGTGGCCCCCTCGATCGGCTGCATCGCCGGGGCGCGTCCCAGCACGAGTAGCCGCGTTGCGAAGCCCGGTCTCAGCTCGACCTGCGCCACGAGGCCTCCCTCCCCGTCGGGGCGGAAGGCGGTCGCGTCGCCGAACGCGGGTGCGTAGCCCGGCGCGTGCAGGGACCAGTCGAGCGCCGCGTCGCGCGGGATCCGCGCCGGCCAGGACAGCGGCGCGGCGTGCATCAGCACGCCGTTCTCCGCGGAGACCGTCTGCCGGATCCGCCAGGCGGTCCACGCCTCGAGCGGCCGTCCGGTGCGCGCGTCGAGCACGCGGAAGGAGAACTCGTCGGTCGCGTCGAGGTCGTAGCGCATGAGCTCGAGGCCCGCGGCGGGGGGCACGACTTCGTGGCTCGTCGGGACCCAGCGGAACGGGCCCAGGGTCGAGACCTGCAGCTCGTACCGCCCGGCGGGCACGTCGGGGAAGACGAAGTGCAGGACGACCTCGCCGTCCGCGCGAGTCTCGGGAGTGAGCTCCGGACGCAGGTCCACGCGCGGAAACGGTTCGTCGACGAGGAGAGTGGCATCGGCGGGCGCGAGCGAGACGAGGTCGAGCACGAGGCCACCCGCGACGAGTTCCTCGAGGTCGGGCCAGGCACCGGTCTCGCTGAGCAACCTGCCGGTCACGTCGCCGGCCGCGGGCGGGGGCCAGGGGTGCGCCTCGAAGAGCGCGAGCGTACCGGCGAAGTGCGCGGGAGACAGCGGCAGCTCGCACCGCGGCACGACGTGTTCGGGCAACGCGCGCGGAACGCGCACGCGCAGCTCCTCGGGTCCGCGCGCCCGCGCGGCACTCAGCTCGAACCCGCCCGCGGCATCGGTCTCCGTCCTGTCGAGCGTCGACGCGGCGCTGCTCCGCAGCCACACGGGGACGCCGGGGACGCCGACTCCCTCCGGCGTCGCCACGCGGCCCCGGATCCGGGTCGGACCGGCCGCGGAGCGGGTCGGCTCGGGTTCGCTCTCCGGCGCGCGCTCCGCCGGCGGTTCGGTGCGCCCGACCGGCTTCTTCGTCGCGAGCGGCGCGGCGGCCCCGAGGTCCGGGCTCGCCCGCGGGGGCGCGGCGGCCAGCTCCGCCGGGGTCGCGGGCGCCTCCCGCGCGTCCGGGCCCGGGGCCGCTCGGTGACGCAGGTCCGCGGTGCTCGCGTCCGGGGCGCGCCCTCCGCGCAGCGCGACGGCGACGGTGACCAGGAGTCCTGCGCCGACGAGGCAGGCGGCGAGGAGCGCGGGCTGCGAACGGGACCTCGAGGGGCTCACGATCGCGCGCCATTCTCGCAGGTGGCCGCAGGAGCCGCGAGGGAGGTGTGAGATCGCGGGCCGGAACGAGCGCCGCACCCTCTGTCGGCGCCCTCGCGCACGACCGGGCTCCGCGCTCGACGCATCGGGGCGAACGAGGGACGGGCGCCGCAGCAGCGCGGCGCCCGTCGAGAGGCTCTGGAGTGGATCGTGCGGCGCGGACCGGAGGCCGGACCGCGGTTCCGGGCCCGTCTACTGCGTGAGGACCCAGAGGTTGCCGTCGTTCGACGGCGCTCCGGCCGTGGGCAGCGGCGCGGCCAGGCCGTTCAGGCCGCCCCCGTTGGCCAGCGCGGCGTCGAACGCCGGGATGGTGGCCGCTGCGGTGATGTTGTCGTAGACGCCCGCGGCGTTGGCGAACTGCAGGATGGTCTGTTCCTGGTTGACGAAGAAGACGCGCCTGCCCGACGTGCCCGGAACGAGGGGCCAGGCGTAGCAGCACCAGAACTGCTCGGCGGTTCCGCCGTCGGGCATGTTGCCCGCGTTGGCTCCGCCGGTTGCGAGCTCCGGAACTCCCGGCACGACGCCGCCGGCCAGCGGTCCTCCGAGGAACATCTTGAAGGCGTAGCCGGAGCGCACGACGACACCGTCGCCGAGCGCGTCGGCCTGGGTCTGCGCCAGCGTCTGCGACAGCGCCGGGGGCTGAAGCTCGTCGATGCCGACGGCGCCCATGCCCGGGACCCCGCCCACGCTGACGCGCGTCGGCACGGCCCCGGCCAGCTCCGCGAAGTACGCGTACTCACCGGCGCCGTTGCGGTTCGTGTCGATGCTTCCGCCGATCTTGGTCATCGTTTGCGCACTCGCGATGGTCCGCAGCGTCGAGAGCGCGGCGTTCTCGTTCGCGGTGACCCTCGAGCGCACGAGTCGCGGCAGCCCGATGCCCGCGATGATGGCGATGATCGATACGACGATGCTGAGCTCGATCAGGGTGAAACCCGAACGGTTCCCCGCGAGCAGCCTGTTTTTTCCCATCCCAGTTCTCCCTTTTCTCTCTCACAGCGAGCTCGTGAGCCCGCGCCCCGTGCCGGCTCCGGAAGGTGTGTGGCCCGCCGCCGGCTTCCTGTGTTTCGGGACTGTTGCCTCCCGATCTGAAGGAACCCGGACGAATTCCTCACCGAAACCTTGCGGAGTGCGGCGTACGGCCGTCCGAGGTCTGCTCAGCCGACGAAGCGGTCGTACCGGAAGTCGCCCACGCGCTCGAACCCCAGCCGCGCGTAGATGCGGTTCGACACCGGATTGGCGAGGTCGGTGAACAGGCAGCAGAAACTCTTTCCGCCGTCCAGCAGCAGCTGGCTCAGGGCCGCGACGAGCGCGCTGGCGTAGCCGCGGCCGCGCAGCTCCGGCGGCGTGTACACGTGGCCGATCGAGACGCCGTTCGGCGTCGGGCGCAGCCAGGCGGCGGTGGCCACGGGGCCCGCATCGTCCCAGACGTAGAGACGCTCCTCGTCCAGGGCCGCCAGCCGCTCGGGAGGGCGCGCCGGCGCGTCGGGGAGGCGCGCCTCGACCGCGAAGGCCTGCGTCCAGTGCCGCAGCAGCTCGAGCTCGTCGCGCGCGGCGGGGCGCAGGCGTCCGGGCACGTCCGGCTTCCAGGCGAGGCGGTCGAGCCGGTGCAGCGCCTGCGCGAGGTGCGGGACGTGCTCGACGTCCGCGGACCGGCTCCACAGGCGTCCGAAGGTGGCCGCGGTCTCCGCGGGACCGCGCACGCCCGACAGCGACGTCGCGCGCTCGCGCAGGTTCCGGACGAGGGGTACGAGCTCCGCCTCCGTCGCGTCGGAGACGAGCAGCGCGCGCGCGGGAGTCTGCAGCGCCACCGCGCGCAGGGCGTCGCCCGCGCGCACGATCCCGAACCACGGGGCCTCGGCGGCGTCGGGCTCCCGCGCGCACCGGCGCGCGATGCCCAGCAGCCAGCCGTGGCGCACCTCGTCGCGGAGGAGGAGTGGCTCCGCCAGCTCGCAGAACGCGCGCGCGTCGGGCGGGTTCTCGACGCGCGGGGCGCTCACGGAGCGCTTTCTTCGACGGCCGGGTCCACGCGCGCGGCACCCGCCAGCGCGGCCGCGTCCGCGAGAACGTGCGCCGCGGGCGATGCGGCGACCCAGCTGGCCGGCAGCGCGTCGCCGGGAGCGCCCGCGAGCAGGCGCGCGAGGATCGCGGCCTTCTCCGCCCCGGTGACGAGCAGCACGATCCGGCGCGCCCCGAGGATCTCGAGCAGGCCCAGGGTCATTCCGCGGCGCGCGCCGGTGCCGCCCTGGGCCGCGCGCGTCTCCGGAGCGAGGTCCACGACGCGCGCGGCCTCCCGCGGCCGCGCGCCGGGCTCGTTGAAGGCCACGTGTCCGTTGCGCCCCAGTCCGAGCAGCGCCAGGTCGGCTCCGCCCGCCGCCGCGAGGGCGCCCGCGTGGGCCGCGACGGCCGCGACGGGATCGGCGGCCGCGCCGTCCAGCACGCCGGTCACGCCACGCCGGGCCCCGAGGGCGTCCAGCAGGTGCGTGTGCAGGAAGGCCGCGAAGCTGCGGCCGTCCGCGCGGCCGCGCCCGACGACCTCGTCGAGCTGGAAGAGCCCCGCGCGGTCGAAGTCGATCGCTCCTGCGCGAGCCCGCTCGCGCAGCTCCGCGTAGAGCGCCACCGGCGTCGCGCCGGCCGGAAGCAGCAGGTTCGCGCACGGGTTCGCGCGCAGCGTGGCCTGCACCCGGTCGGCGGCGCGGCGCGCGACCTCGGCGGCGTCGGAGAGGCGTTCGAGTTGCATGGTCGTGGCTTCCGCCGCGCGATTCTGACGGCTGCCGTGGCGCACTCCAAACGCGGGTCCGGAATCGCGGAGCCGGGGCGTGGAACCCCGTCGAGGAGAGGGTCCTCGGAGACTGCGACGGTCCGGTCCCTACTGGAAGAGGAGCTCGGCCGGCAGGCCGGCGCCGTCGAGCTCGGGCCCCTCGACCTCCAGCTCCAGAGGCAGCCGGGCCGCGCCGGCGAGCTCGAGCCGCAGCGGGTGCCAGCCCGCGGCGAGGGCGGCGAAGCCCATGTCGGTCGCGCCGGCCTCGGCCACCCTCTGCCCCGCGACCTCGAGCGCGGCGACGACCTCGCCGGACGACGCCGCGGATGCGACGGCTCCGAGGCGGAACCCGTAGACGCCGTCGGCCGGCGCGCGGAAGTGGC
>CAYGPA010000120.1:0-11644 GCA_964351535.1 uncultured Planctomycetaceae bacterium | reverse complement strand
GCTAGCCCGCGTCCTCCGCGACGCGACGCAGCGTGTGCCGGCCCATCTCCGCATGGCGCGGGTCGTCCACGCGGCCGGTGTCGAGCAGGACCGCGCCGAAGGTGACCGCCCAGCCGAGCGCCCGCGCCCGCGTCGGCTTGTCGGCGCCGTAGTCGTCGAGGGCCGCGCGGCGCGCCGCGGGGTCCTCGAGCAGGCCCCAGATCGACGCGAGGTCGGTCGCCGCGTCTCCGGACGTGACGTCGCCCCAGTCGACGACGCCGGTGATCGCGCCGCCTTCGACGAGGACGTTGCGCGCGTGCAGGTCGCCGTGCAGCCACGGCGCCTCGCGCGTCGGTGGGGCCGTCAGCGCGGTGCGCCACGCGCGTTCGAGGCCGGATTCGGTGGCCTCGCCGAGCGCGCGCAGCCGCGCGAGGCGCTCCTCCGTCTCGGCGGCGCGGTCGGCGAGCGGGCAGCCGCGGCGCGGATTCGCGGGAGCGTCGTCCGGCGCCGGCCGGTGCAGCGCGCGCAGGAACGACGCGAGCGGCAGCGCCTGGTCCGCCGCGGGCGGCGCCTCGTTCGCGGGTCGGCCGGGCAACCAGGGCAGCACGCTCCAGGACCACGGGTAGCCGCAGCCCGGGCGGCCGACCCGCACCGGTGCGGGCACGGGAAGGGGGAGGCGTTCGGCGAGCTCGGCGAGCCAGCGCTGCTCGTTGCGCACGAGCTCGGCCGCGAGCGTGCGGCGCGGGAGCCGCAGCACCAGGTCCTCGCCGAGCCGGAACATGAAGTTGTCCCAGCCGCTCGCGAGCGCCGCGAGCGGCCTCTCCGCGAGGTCCGCGTGCTGCTCGCGCAGCAGGCGCCGCACGAGGTCCTCGTCGACCTCCGTCTCCGCTCGGGGGGTTCCGTGGTTCACTCCGCGGCCTCCGCGCTCAGCGCCGGTTCAGCGCGCGCGTGATCGCCGGGGCGACCAGGCCGCCGACGACGACGAGGATCGCGAGCAGCGCGAAGAAGCGCCACAGCCCGGCCCAGCCGCGCGGCATCCCCTTCATCAGGAACCCCAGCCCGACCGCGCCGAAGCACACCATCCCGACGACCAGGATCCAGCCCTCGCGAAACAGGAGCCGACGATCGCGGCGCGCCGTCACGCCGTCGTCCTCCAGAACCCAGCCGCGCGGCAGCGCATCGCGCAGCTCCTTGGGCGTCGGCGCGCGACCGCCGCGTCCGAGGGTCCGGACGTCGACCAGTTCGTCCACGGGGAGTCGCATGGCGGCGCATTCTAGCGCGGACCCCGCGCGCGTCGCGCTCGGTGCGATCCCGGTCGTCCGACGGACGGACCTCGTCCCGGCGCGGTCGCGCGGGAGTCCAATTCCCTTGCTTTCTGCGGGCTCCCCCGCAGAATTCCAGCCCATGGGGCTCGCAGAGTCAGGCTGCCGACGTAAGCCGATCGCCATGCGGTCGTGTTTCGCCGTCCTCTTCGCTTGCCTGGCTCTCTCGCTCTCGTGGAGCCTGGGCGAGTCGTCGGTCTCGATCGGGTCCGGGTCCACCGCGACGACGCGTGCCGACGGCGCGGCCCTGCAGAGTTCGGGCAGCGTCGGCCAGACTCCGGTGGAGAGCCTGGCGGAGGACTCCGAGGAGTCCGAACAGGAAGCCGGCGAGGGCCGTGGCTGGAACGGGCGGGGGCGTCCCTCGACCGTTCGCCGCTGCCGAGGTTGGCAGCGCACGCTGCAGCGGCCCGCGACCGTGGCGAGCGGGCTCGAAGCCCGCGGCCCGCCCCGCTGCTGAGCGTTCGGCGCCACCGTCCCCCGGCCCGCGGCCGCGGTGCGGGTACGAGCGCCGAGCAACGAGTCGTGCGCGCCGCCCCTCCCCGTCCGGGGAGCGAGCGGCCGGGTGGCGCCCCCGTGCGCGCCACCGACTGCGAGCCCAGGGATCGCTTACCGGATCCCGTCGCGGGCTCGCCTCGTCACCGCTCTGCTTCTCGGTCCCCTCGGGAGCTCATCCCATGTCCGTGTCGAAGTTCCGGGGCCTCGTGCCCGGCCCGTTCTCGCTGCAAGACCTGCGCGCCGGTTTCCTCGTCTTCCTGATCGCGCTGCCGCTCTGTCTCGGCATCTCGATGGCCAGCGGTTTCCCGCCCGTCGCGGGCATTCTGACCGCCATCGTCGGCGGCGTGCTCGTCACGTTTCTCGGGGGCTCCGGGCTCACGATCAAGGGACCGGCCGCCGGCTTGATCGTCATCGCGATTGGCGCGGTCCAGGAGCTGGGTGAAGGCGACCCGATGCTCGGGTACCAGCGCGCCCTGGCGGTCGGTGTCGTCGCCGCCGTCGTTCAGATCCTCTTCGCCTTCGCGCGGGCGGCCACGGTCGGCATCGCCATGTCGCCCTCGGTGGTGCACGGAATGCTCGCGGCGATCGGGGTGATCATCATCTCCAAGCAGACGCACACGGTGCTCGGCGTGACGCCGGCCGGGGAGGAGCCGCTGCATCTCCTGGCGGAGATTCCCGAGAGCGTGATGCACGCCAATCCCGAGATCCTGCTCCTCGGGGCGCTCGCGCTCGGAATCCTGTTCCTGTGGCCGCTGATCCGGGCGCGCTGGGCGCGAGCCGTTCCCGCTCCGCTCGTCGTGCTTCTCGCGACCGTTCCGCTGGCGCTCGTCTTCGACCTGGAGCATCAGCACGACTACACGATGTTCCACCACGCGTACCACGTCGGGCCGGAGTTCCTCGTGACCCTCCCGGGCTCCCTGCTGGAAGCGGTCACGCATCCGGACTTCTCGGTGGTGTTCAGCGCAACCTCGTTGAAGTACGTGGTGATGTTCGCGCTGGTCGGAACCGTGGAGTCCACGCTCAGCGTCCTCGCCGTCGACTCGATGGACCCCGAGAAGCGGCCCTCCGACCTGAATCGCGATCTGTTCGCAGCCGGCGTCGGCAACCTCGTCTCCGCGTCCATCGGCGGGCTGCCGATGATCTCCGAGATCGTGCGGAGCAAGGCCAACGTCGACGCCGGAGCGCGGTCCGGCTGGGCCAACTTCTCGCACGGCGCGTTCCTGCTGGTCTTCGTCGCGCTGGTCCCGGGCTTGCTCCACCTGATCCCGCTGGCCGCCCTGGGCGCGATGCTGGTCTACACCGGCGCCCGGCTGGCGGCCCCGTCGCAGCTGATACACGCGCGCAAGATCGGCAACGACCAGCTCTTGCTCTTCACGACCACGCTGATCGTGACCCTGGCGACGGATCTCCTGATCGGCGTCGGCGCCGGGATCCTGCTGAAGGTCCTGCTCCACGCATTGCGCGGTGTGTCTCCCCTGCGGCTCTTCCGGACGCGTATCGACGAGCGGCGCGACGGCGACGTGCTCGAGCTGAGCCTGCACGGCGCGGCCGCGTTCACGAACTTGCTCGGCGTCCGGCGTCGGCTGGCCGCGGTCGACGACGGCGTCCGGCGGGTCGTACTCGACATGAGCGACGTCCGGCTGGTCGACCACACCTTCCTGACGAGGCTCGAGGCGCTGAGCCAGGAGTGGCCGGAGACGGAGCTCGAGATCGTCGGCGTCGATCTCCTGAGTCCGGTCTCGGCGCACCCGCACGCGACGCGCAGGAGGGTGGGGTGAGCCCCGCGGTCGCGGCGGGGGGGCGGTACGGTTCCCTGGAGGAGCAGATCGACGAGCTCGCGCACTCGCTCCCGAACCAGGGCCCGCTGAACGTCTTCGTCCACCACAACACGCTGCACAGCTTCGAGCACCTGGCGTTCGAGGACGCGGTGGTCGAGGCCGCACGCACGTACGGCACCGAGCCCTACATGTCGGAGGCCGCCTTCGCCGAGCACCTCGCGCGGGGGCGCATCCTCTCGGTCGACCTCGAGGCCGTCCTCGCGGACGAGGACGACGCGCACGGCGCCCCCGTGTTCGACACTCCGGTGTTCGACGGCGGGCCGCCGCGCTCCAGGTTCCGCGTCTCCCGACTGCGACACGTCTTCGAGGTCCCGCGCGGCGTGGCGCTCGAGTGGGCGCTGGAGGAGGGTGGCGCACGAACGGCCTGGCACCCGATCGTGGACGCGGGCCGACGGGCAGAGCTCTTGCGCTCCGCCGAACGCACGCATGGACCCCGCGGGGAGCGCGAGCTGACCGTGCGCACGCTCGACGCCCTGTGGAACGACCTCGCGCGTCGCGCGCCCCGGAAGCCCGCTGCTCCCGTGGGACCGCGCCGCCGCGACGAGCTGCTCGCGGCGGGGGACGTCGACGTCGACAAGTTCGTTCACCGGCTCCTCATCCGGCTCTGCGCCGCGTACCTGGACCAAGGGGTCGCCTACTGGCCGATGCCGGGCCGCGAGCTCGGCTTCCTGGTTGCGGTGCGGCGCCTGTGCGGAGCTCGCCTGCCGTCGCCCGAACCCTGGTTCCGCGGCTCCGCGCGGGAGTTCCGCCGTCAAGAGCGCGAGGGCTGGAGCGCCGAGCAGACGATCGAGTGGGCCCTGGACGAGCTGGAGGTGCCCGGGGATCTCCGGCCGGAGTACCTGCGCGCGACGGCGCTCGCACTGCGCGGATGGGCGGGCATGATGCGCCGCTTCGAGAAGCGTCCCGACGAGGCTCCCGTCGAGCCGCAACCCGCCCGGCTGGTCGACTTCCTCGCCGTGAGGCTGGTCCTGGACGTGTTCGCGTCCAGGCGGGCCCTGCGTGCGATGGGGCGCGCGCGGCAGGGGTTCGCCGGGCTCGCGAGCACCCTGCCCGAGGCCTCCGCGCGACCCGACCTCGAGCTGGCCTACGAGGCCTTCGTCCTGGCCCAGGCCCTGGAGGTCGAGGTCGCGGACCTCGGGGTCGAGGAGAACGCGCGAGCGTGGTTGGGAGAGGTCCAGGCGTTCCACGAGATCGAGCGCCGCCGCCTGCTGCACCTCGCCTACGAGCGGCGCCACCGGGTCGAGGTCCTGGACGGCCTCGTCGCGCACAGCCGCATGCGCTCCGCGCCCGAACCGGAGCCGCTCTTCCAGGCGGTGTTCTGCATCGACGAGCGCGAGTGCTCGACGCGTCGTCACCTGGAGGAGGCTCATCCCCGCGTGGAGACGTTCGGGTACGCCGGGTTCTTCGGGGTAGTCATGGCCTACCAGGGACTCGACGACATCCGGCCGCGACCGCTGTGTCCCGTCAACCTCGTTCCTCGCCACTGCGTCCGCGAACGCGCACTGAAGCCGGCGGAGGAGCAGGCTTACCTGGCGGCGCGCCGGCGTCAGGGGTCGCTCGCGTACTCGGTATCGGTGGGGTCCAAGACGCTGTCGCGCGGCGGCGTCCTGGCGCCGGTGCTCGGGATCGCATCCGTCGTCCCCCTCATCGGCCGCTGCCTGGCACCGCGCTTCGCGGAGCGCCTCGCGCATCGGCTCCGGAGAGGCCCGCGCGAGCAACCCCCGACTCGCCTGGCGCTGCTGCGGCGCGGCGAGGAGGTCGACGCCGACGGGCGCAAGCTCGGTTTCTCCAGCGAGGAGATGGCGGACGTCGTCGCGGGGCTCCTGCGCGCGACCGCGCTCGATCCGGGCCGCACCCGGCTGGTCCTGATCGTCGGCCACGGCTCCGCGAGCCTCAACAATCCGCACGAGGCGGCGCACGACTGCGGCGCGACGGGCGGAGGACGCGGAGGGCCGAACGCGCGCGCATTCGCGTCCATGGCGAACCGGCGCGACGTGCGCGATCTGCTGCGGGAGCGCGGCGTGGTCGTTCCCGAGTCCACCTGGTTCCTGGGTGCGTACCACAACACCTGTGACGACTCGATGCACTACTACGACCTCGACCTGGTTCCCGACGAGCTCGCCGCGGACGTGCGCAACGCGCAGCGGGCGATGGAGGCCGCGTGCGATCTGGATGCACACGAGCGGTGCCGGCGCTTCGAGTCGTTCGCGCCCGGCAGCGACGTCTCGCGGGCGAAGGCTCACGTGGAGGCGCGCGCGGTGGACCTCGCGCAGCCGCGACCGGAGTACGGCCACGCGACGAACGCGGTCGCGCTCGTGGGCCGGCGCAGCCGGACGCGCGGGCTGTTCCTCGATCGTCGCGCCTTCCTCGCGTCCTACGACCCGCGCACGGATCCCGAGGGACACGTGCTCGAGCAGCTCCTCGGCGCGGTCGTGCCCGTCGGCGCCGGCATCAGCCTCGAGTACTACTTCAGCTACGTCGACCCCGTCGGCTACGGCAGCGGCACGAAGCTCCCGCACAACATCACGGGCCTGATCGGGGTGATGGACGGTCACGCGTCCGACCTGCGCACCGGCTTGCCGTGGCAGATGGTCGAGATCCACGAGCCGGTCCGCCTGCTGACGATCGTCGAGGCGCGGCGCGAGGTGATCGACCGCATCTTGCTGGCGCGCCCCGAGCTGGCCGAGTTCCTCGCGAACCGCTGGGTCCAGTTCGTCCGCTGGGAGCCGGACACGGACCGCTTCGAGGTCCTGACGCCGAAGGGGCTCGTCGAGTACGTGCCCGAGTACCCCCGCATTCCCGTCGTGGAGCACTCCTCGGAGTACTACTCGGGTCACGCCCGGCACCTGGGGTGCGCGCGCGCCAACGCGGCCCTGCCGAGCGAGGCCGCGGCCGGGAGGGCGCCGTGAGTCCGGCGCTGACCGACGCGCTCCTGATCTCGATCGTCGGATTGCCGGCGCTCGCGATCCTGTTGCTCGCGCTGCCGGCCTGGTTCGGACTGCGACTCGGCGAGCGCTTCGTCGTGGCGGTGCTCGGCGTGGCCTTCAGCGTCTCGTTTGCAGCCAGCCTCGTGCTGCTCGTCGCCCTGGCGGCCGGCGGCAGCGGCGTCCTGACGACGCATCTCGGGGACTGGTTCCAGGTGGGGCACTACCACTTCGAGCTGCGGCTCGTGGGTGACTCCCTGTCGCTGCCCTTCGCCGCGTTCTCGGCCATGCTGGTGGGACTGGTCGCCGCGTTCTCGCATCGCTACCTGCATCGCGAGCCGGGCTACCTGAGGTTCTTCCTCCTGCTCGCGGTCTTCGGAGCCGCGGTGCAGCTCGTCGTGCTGGCCGGCACGCTCGACCTCGTGTTCTTCGGCTGGGAGCTCGTCGGCCTGACGTCGGCGCTCCTGATCGGGTTCTTCCACGAGCGACCGGAGCCCGTCCGCCACGGCTTTCGCGCGTTCCTGACGTACCGCTTCTGCGACATCGGGCTGCTCGGCGCCGCCGTCTGGCTGCACTACACCGTCGGGAGCACCGGCCTGGTCCCGAGCGAGCCGTGGCTCGGCTTCGTGGCTCCGGCCACGGTCGGCAGCGCGTCGGTTGCAGGGTTTCTGCTGCTCTGGGCCACCATCGGCAAGTCCGGCCAGGTCCCACTCGGCGGCTGGCTGCCTCGCGCGATGGAGGGACCGACGAACTCCAGCGCGATCTTCTACGGCGCCATCTCGATCCACCTCGGTCCCTACCTGTTGCTGCGCGCAGGCCCGATCCTCGAGCAGGCGCCGGCCGTGGCCCACGCAGTCCTCGTCGTGGGCGCCACGACGGCCCTGCACGGGACCTTCGTCGGGCGCGTCCAGAGCGACATCAAGTCGTCGCTGGCCTACGCGTCGATGACGCAGGTCGGGCTGATCTTCGTCGAGATCGGCCTCGGGTTCCGGGTCCTGGCGCTGGTGCACATCGTCGGGCACGCGACGCTGCGCAGCCTCGAGATCCTCCGCTCGCCGAGCCTCCTGCACGACCACCATCACCTGGAGCAGGCCATGGGGAGTCACCTGCCCCGGCCGGGCGGCCACATCGAGCGCCTCGTGCCGCGAGCCCTGCAGCCGTGGCTCTATCGGCTCGCGCTCGAGCGGGGCTACCTCGACTCGCTGGTCGCCGACTACGCCGTGGGCGGCTTCCGGCGCTGCATGCTCGCCATCGACGCGCTGGATCGCTGGACGTCGGATCGCGTCTCGGGCACGGAAGGCGGGGAGCCGGGGCTGGAGAAGCCGGGAGTCGAGAAGCCGGGGGATCCGCGGTGATCACGCTCGCATCGCTTTCCACCGCGTGCATCCTGCTCGCGGGCTCGCGCGTCGTGTGGCGCACTCTCGACCCGGCCCGGGCACGTCGTCGTGCGACGCTCGCCGCGGGGGGGGCGTTCCTGGTGGCGGTCGTGATGGTCCTCGCCGCGATCCGACTCGGACATCCCGCGTACCGGGTCCTGGGAGTCGCCTTCCGCATCCTGCCGGAGGGCGGCTTCTGGCTGACCAACCTGGTGGCCTGTGCCGCCGGTCTGCTCGCGGTCGCCATGAGTCCGCTGCGGACCCATCCGCCCGCCACGCTCGGTCGCATGCTCGTCCTCTTCGCGATCGGTGCGGGATTCATGGTCGTCTCCCACGCGGCAGTCCTCGTCGCCCTGTGGGCGCTCTCGATGGGGTGCTGCTGGAGTGAGCTCCGATCGCGGCCGCAGACGGCCGGGACCGCGCGGCTCTTCGCGCGCTACCAGGTCCCGAGCGCCGCTCTCGTGTTGCTCGGCGTGCTGTGCCTCGCCTGCGGACTCACGACCGCCGGCTTCGTGGCGTGCTTCCTCGGCATCGCGCTGCGCGAGGCCGTCATGCCGCTGCACGGCTGGTTCCCCTCGTTCGTGCAGCGCGCGCCCCTCGGGATCGTGGTCGCCTTCTCGATGCCGCAGCTCGGCGTGTACGCGCACATGTGGCTCCTGGCCGCCGAGGCCCCGAGCTGGATGGCGCACGGCATGGCCGCCCTCGCGGCCGTCACCGCCGTCCTCGCGGCCGGGCTCGGTGTCGTCCAGCGGGAAGCGCGGCGGGCCGTGGCCTTCCTCGTGATGAGCCAGAGCGGCCTGATCGCCTTCGGGATCCAGAACGAGTCGCCCGTGGGGCTCTCCGGAGCGCTCCTGACCTGGCAGGTCCTGACTCTCGCGACCTCGGGCCTCGCCATGACCCTGGCGGCGCTCGAGGCGCGGCGCGGCACGCTGTCGCTCCGCAGGCCGTGCGGGAGCTTCGCCCGCACCCCGCGCATGGCCGTGGCGTTCCTGTTCCTCGGCTTCGCCAGCGTCGGGCTGCCGCTGACGCTGGGCTTCGTCGCCGAGGACCTGCTGGTCCAGGGGTCGATCGACGAGTTTCCGATCCTCGGGTTCGCGTTGATCCTGGCCACGGCCATCAACGGCATGACCGTCATGGGCTGCTTCTTCGCGCTGTTCTCGGGCTCGCGGGTGCACTCCGGAGAGCGCGACCTCACGCCGCGGGAGCGCTGGGCCCTGACGCTCGCCATGGGACTCCTGGTCCTCGGGGGCCTGTTCCCCGCCCGGCTCTCGAACGAGCAAGGGGTCGCGACGCCTCCCGATCGTCGCGCGGGGCAAGACCCGGTCCCGCAACTCCTCGAGCACCGTCCGTGAGCACCTCGTCGCGCGCGCGCCGAACCGCTCAGACGCCTTCGTCGATCAAGCGCAGCAGCGTCGCGCGCACGGTCTTCGGGTCCGCGGCGCCGCCCGAGGCCTGCATCACGGCGCCGATCAGCGCGCCCACGGCCTTCTGCGTGCCGGCGCGGACGTCGGCCACCACGTCGGGTCGCTCGGCGAGGGCCGCGCGGCACCAGTCTTCGATGGCGCCCGCGTCGTCGACTTGCTCGAGGCCGAGCTCGCGCACGACGTCCGCGGCGCGGTGGCCGGTGTCGACGATGCCGCGCAGCACCTTGCGGCCCGCGTTCTTCGAGACGCGCCCCTCGCCGACCAGCCGCACGAGGTCGGCCACGTCGCCCGGCCGCAGCGGCAGCTCGCCGAGGTCCTGCCACGGCAGGTCCGGGTCGGAGACGAGGCGCAGCACGTCGTTGCTGATCCAGTTGGCGACTTCCTTCGCAGCGCCCGGGCCCCCGTCGGCGAGCTGGACGGCGCGCTCGAAGAAGTCCGCCAGCTCGCGGGTCGCGGTCAGCACGCCGGCGTCGTACTCGGAGAGCGAGAGCGCCTCGACGTAGCGCCGGCGCCGCGCGGCGGGCAGCTCGGGGACGAAGCCGCGCTCGCGCTCGATCCACTCGGACGGGACCGCGATGGGCGGCAGGTCGGGCTCGGGGAAGTAGCGGTAGTCGTCGGCGTCCTCCTTGCCGCGCTGCGAGCGCGACGTGCGCGCGTGGTCGTCCCAGCCGCGCGTCTCCTGGACGGGGTAGCGCGCCGGGTCGCCCGATTCGTAGGCCTCGATCTGCCGCGCGACCTCGTGCTCGATGGCCGCCTTGACGTTCGAGAAGGAGTTCAGGTTCTTGAGCTCGACCTTGGTGCGCAGCGGCTCGCCCGGGTGCCGGACGGACACGTTCACGTCGCAGCGCAGGCTGCCCTTCTCCATGTCGCAGTCGCTGGCGCCGACGTACTGCAGCACGGCCTTCAGCTCGGTCAGGTAGGCGAAGGCCTCCTCGGCGCTCGCGAGGTCGGGCTCGGTCACCGACTCGATCAGCGGGACACCCGCACGGTTCAGGTCGACCAGCGTGCGCGCGCCGCGGTCGTGGATGGCCTTGCCGGCGTCCTCCTCGAGGTGGATGCGCGCGAGGCGCACGCGCTTGCCGCCCGGCAGCTCGAGCGACGCGCCGCCGCAGTAGGGGCGGGCGAACTGCGTGATCTGGAAGCCCTTGGGCAGGTCGCAGTAGAAGTAGTTCTTGCGGTCGAACTCGCTGCGCGGCGCGATCTCGCCGTCGAGCGCCAGCGCGGCGCGCAGGGCCAGCGACAGGGCCTCGCGGTTCAGCACGGGCAAGGCGCCGGGCTGCCCGGTGCACACCGGACACGTCAGCGAGTTCGGCGGCGCGCCGAAGGCGTTGCGGCAGCCGCAGAAGAGCTTGGTGGCCGTGCGCAGCTGGCAGTGCACCTCGAGGCCGATGACGACCTCCCACGGGCTCGCGGTCGTGCCGGGTGACGTACCGGGTGACGTCATGGGGCGGCCTCCGCGAGCGCGGGCGGGCGCCGGTCGCTCCAGGACGTGGCCTCCTCGTACAGCCGTCCGACGCGCAGCGCGCGCGCGTCGGCGAGCGGCGGTGCCAGCACCTGCAGGCCGATCGGCAGCGGTCCCGCCGGTCCCGCGGCGAAGCCGCACGGCACCGACAGCGCCGGCAGGCCCGCGAGGCTCGCCGGCACGGTCAGCGTGTCGGCGCGGTACATCGCGAGCGGATCGCGCACGTGCGCGCCCAGCGCGAAGGCCGGCGTGGGCGCGGTGGGGGCGACGATCACGTCGGCGCGCTCGAAGGCGGCGTCGAACTCGTTGCGCATCAGCCGCCGCACGCGCAGGGCCTGCACGTACCACGCGTCGCTGTGGCCGCGCGACAGCACGTACGTGCCGAGCAGGATGCGGCGCTTGACCTCCTCGCCGAAACCCGCCTCGCGCGTTGCCGCGTACATCTCCTGCAGCGAGCGCTCGCCGCCGGCGCGCCGGCCGTAGCGCACGCCGTCGAAGCGCGCGAGGTTGCTGGACGCCTCGGCGGCGGCCACGACGTAGTACGTGGCCACCGCGTGCTGCGCGTGCGGGAGATGCACCTCGACGCGCTCGGCGCCCAGCTCGACCAGGCGCTCGATGGCGGCCTCGACCGCGGCGCGCACCTCGGGGTCGACGCCGTCCGCGGGGAAGAGCTCGGGCGCGACGCCGATGCGCAGTCCCGCGAGGGACGCGTGCTCGTCGGCGAGCTCCGGCAGCAGCGCCGGCTGCAAGAGCGACGTCGCGTCGCGCTCATCGGCCCCGGAGAGGACCGACATGGCGAGCTCGACGTCGCGCACGCTGCGCGC
>CAYGPA010000119.1:0-11662 GCA_964351535.1 uncultured Planctomycetaceae bacterium | reverse complement strand
GTGGACCTCCTGGAGGAGCCGATCGCCCAGAACCTGATGCGGCAGGCGCCCGCGCAGCAGATCCACGCGGCGGCATCGGCCGCACAGCACGGCGACTAGCCCGAACGATTCGCGAGCACGCAGCCGCAACGGCACAACCGGCTGGCTTCGCCAGCCTCTCGGCCCCTGCCGGCACCTTGCGAACGCCAGCGTCCTCGACGACCTGTAGAGGTCGCTTGCGTGGCCGAAGCTCGCAAAGCACCAGCAGACACCGAGAGCCGTGTCGATCCACGCGTCATGAAGAGTCCGGGCCAGGCTCCGGGCGCGCGGGCGGCAGGCGTCGCAAGACCGCACCTCGGACCCCCACGGCCTCGCGGCTTCCCCGCCGCGAGGCCGTGACCGATCCGGGCCACGAGACGGCGGTGGAGCTCTTCGCGCCCCCGGGCCGGTGCGTCGGCTAGGACCCGCACCGTAGCCCTCGTACGATGGGCCGCCCGGCAGGTCGCGATCCCGGCCCGCTGGATCCGGGGCCTCGCCGTTCCGACCGCCCTCCATGGCTCTGCAAGATCCCAACCCGGCGCGAATTGCCCCCGCGCCCAGCGGCACGCGTCGCGGCGCCGCGATCTCGACCGTCGGTGCGCGAGGGTGGGCCGTCCTGCTCGTGTGCGCCGCCCTGGGATGCCGGACGCAACCGGGGTCCGACCGGCTGATGTCGTCCTTCGACGCGCCGCAGATGACCGAGCGACAGCTTCGGGTCGACCTCTACGACTTCGTGGTGCGGTTCTCCGGCGCGGTCGAGGCGGCCGCGGACCAGATGGCGGGGCGTGCGGAGTCCCACCGCGTCATGGAGAAGGCGCTGCAGTGGAAGTCGAACGCCGTCCCCGCGTGCCAGAGCGCCGCGTTCGACAACGACTCCGTGGCGGGGCTCATCGACGTCTGGGTGCTGACGCTCCAGATGCGCGACTACTTCGAGAGCGACGCCGCCGTGCAGGACCTCGGCGAGCTGGAAGAGCTCGGCCGCGAGACGTCGGTGCGGATGGTGGAGGAGATCCAGGGGGTCGCCGTCCGGCTCCTCGGTGAAGAGCGCGCGGAGGCGCTCGGCGAGGACCTCGAGAAGTTCGCGGAGAACCACCCGATCGACGACCCCGTCTTCACGCGAGCGTCCGCGGGCCCCGCGATCGCCATGGCCAAGCAGGATGCACGCGGCGGCCTCTTCTCGGCGGCCACGACGCTCGAAGCGCGCCTGGACGACGTCACCGAGAGGCTCACGATCTACGCGGGGTCGCTCCCCAAGCAGGCTCGCTGGCAGGCGGAGCTCTTGACGGAGCGGATCCTCAGCCGCCCGGCGCTGGTCGGTCTGACCGACATGCCCCGGGTCCTGCCGGAGCTGCTGGCCGACGAGCGCGCCGCCGTCCTCGACTCCCTGCGCACCGAGCGCGAGGCCCTGCTCGCCGCCGCGGACGCCCAGCGGCTCGACACGCTCGCGTTCCTCCGCTCCGAGCGCGAGGCCGTGCTCGCCGCCGTGGACGTCCAGCGGCAGGAGACGCTCGAGTTCGTGCGCACCGAGCTCGAGACCCTGCTGGCCAGGATCGACGCGCAGCGGGACGAGACCGTGAGGACCGTCCAGACCGAGCTCGAGCTGATCCGCGGGTGGGTCGAGGCGGAGCGCGCCGCGACCCTCGCCGACGCGGGAGGCACGATCGCGAGGACGGGCGAGCGCCTGCTCTCGAAGGCCTTCTTGTACGCGCTCGTGCTGATCGCGATCCCGACGGTCCTCCTGGCGGCCGTGCTCCTGATCGGCCGCCCGCGGCTCTCCATCGACCTCGCCCGGGGCTCGCGCGGGTGAGCGTCGAGATCGGAGGCGTCCTGCGCGGGACGCTGCGCGACCTGCGGCAGTCGCGGTGGAGCCTCTGCGGCGCGTACGTCGCCTACCGCGTGGCCGCGTTCGCGGTGCTGGTCCCGCTGGCCGGCCTGACCCTGCAGGCGTTCCTGGCGCTGTCGGGCCGGGAGGTCGCCGCCGACGAGGACATCCTCCTCTTCGCGCAGAGCCCCGTGGGAGCGCTGGGGCTCTTCCTGGGCGCCGTACTGGCCGTGGGCGTGCAGGCGCTCGAGCAGGCCTGCCTGATCACGATCGGGTTCGGCGCCGCGTGCGGCCGTCGCGTGAGCGTCGGCCACGCCCTCGTCGCCTCCGCCCGCCGCGGCCTCCCGGTGCTGCTGGCGGTCGCGAACATGCTGGTGCGCGTGCTGCTGATGTCGGCGCCCTTCCTCGCGGTCTGCGCGCTGGTCCATGACCGGCTGCTCGGCGAGTTCGACATCAACTACTACCTCGCCACGCGGCCCACGGGCTTCCGGACCGCGGCCCGGATCGTCGGCGCCGCCCTCGCCGCGACGACGCTCGTCGTCGTCGCGCGCGCGTCCGACTGGCTGCTCGTCGTACCGCTCGTCCTCTTCGAGAACGCGTCTCCCTGGCGCGCGCTCGCGATCAGCCGCCGGCGCCTGCGGGAGAGCCGCTGGCGCACCCGAGCCGTGCTGATCGTCTGGGCCGCCGCGGGGTTGCTCGCCTCCACCCTCGTCGGCGCGCTCGTGCGCGGCGTCGGCCGTGCCGTCACGCCCCGGCTGCACGATCGACCGGACATGCTCGTCCTCTTCATCGGCGCGCTCGCCGTCGCCTGGGGGCTGGCCACACTGGCCGTCCTGCTCTTCAACACGGCCTCCCTCGCGCTGCTCTCGGCCCGGATCTACGCATCGACGCGTGCGGCGGAGCCCGCCGGCCTCGCTCTCCACGAGGCCCTGCGCCCCACCGCGAGCGGCTCGGGGACGCGCCTGTCGCGCGGGAAGCTCCTCGCCGGTCTCGCGGCGGCGGCGGCGGTCTCGGGCGCGGTCGGAGCCTTCCTGCTCGAGGACATCGACGCGGAGGACTCCGACATCGCGGTGATCGCCCACCGCGGAGCGTCGCGCGTCGCGCCGGAGAACTCGCTCGCTGCCGTGGAGCGCGCGCTGCAAGCCGGCGCGGACCGGATCGAGATCGACGTCCAGCGGACCGCGGACGGAGAGGTGGTCGTCCTCCACGACGCCGACCTCATGCGCATGGCCGGCGTGAACCTGCGGGTCGTGGACGCGACGCTCGCGGAGCTGCGCCAGGTCGACATCGGCAGCTCCTTCGCGCCCGAGTTCGCCGGCGAGCGGCTGCCCACGCTGCGGGAGGTCCTGCAGGCGTGCAAGGGACGCGCGGGCGTGACCATCGAACTCAAGTACTACGGGCCCGACCGAGGCCTCGCGGAGCGGGTGGTGGCGATCGTGGAAGAGGTCGGCGCCGAGTCCGAGATCGAGATCATGTCGCTCAAGCCGTACGGACTCGATCTCGTCGAGGCGCTGCGGCCCACCTGGCGCTGCGGACTGCTCGCCGCAGCCCGGATCGGTCGCCTCGAGCGGGTCCCGCGGGACTTCCTCGCCCTCCAGCAGAGGATCCCGACGCCCGCGTTCCTGAACGCCGCGCACGCGCGCGGGATGGACGTCTACGTCTGGACCCCGAACGACCTCTCCCACATGGTCCGGGCCATCCGGATGGGAGTCGACGGTCTCATCACCGACGAACCCGAGCTGGCCCGCGCGGCCCTGCGGCAGTGGTCGGAGCTGGACGAGGTCGAGCACCTGCTTCTCCGCATCGGCCTGTGGCTCGACATCGCGCCCCACGAGCCGAGCCCGGGGCCGCACGACCCGTCCCAGGAGATCCAGTGAGCCCGAGGGCGCCCCGGGGGCTCCGTGGACCGCGGGCTTCTCACCCTCCGCGAGCGCCTTCCCCATCGCGGGGCCGGCCGCCGCACGAGACCGGCCGAGCGGCCGGAGTCAGTCCGTCGTCTCGCGCGGACCCGGGTCGCCTTCGAAGAACTCGATCGCGGGCCGACGGCCGAAGGTCGTCTCGAAGTCCCTCACGAGGCGCGCCTCGAACTCCGCCTCCGCGCCCTTGGCGAGCACGTTCACGGTGCAGCCGCCGAAGCCGGCGCCGGTCAGGCGCGCGCCGTGCACCCCGGGCGTGCTGCGGGCCGTGTCCACCAGGCGGTCGAGCTCGGGAACCGAGACCTCGAGCAGGTCGCGCAGGGAATCGTGGGCCGCCAGCATCCGCGCGCCGAAGGCCGCGAGGTCGCCCGACTCCAGCGCCTCACGCGCTTCGAAGGTGCGCACGACCTCCTCGAGGACGTGGCGCGCCCTGCGGCCCTCGGTCGCGTCGAGGGCGTCGCCCGCGAGCTCCAGGACCTCGAGCGGCACGTCGCGCAGGCAAATCGCCTCCGGCGCGTGGACGCGCAGCTTCTCGAACGCCGCCGCGCACTGCTGCACGCGCAGGTTGAACTCCCCGCGCGCCAGCTCGCGGCGCACGCCCGTATCGGCCACCGCGATGGCCGTGGAGCTCTCGATCGGCAGGTGGCTCCAGCTCGAGTCACGGCAGTCCAGCCACAGGAGGTGTCCCGGACGCGCGAGGCCCACGGCGTAGGGATCCATGATCCCGCAGTGCACGCCCACGAACTCGCGCTCGGCCCACAGCGCCGTCTCCACGAGCTGCATGGGCGTGAGGGCGAGTTCCCACACGGCGTTCAGCGCGTGCGCCGTCGCCACGCAGATCGACGCCGAGGAGGAGAGCCCCGCGCCGACCGGCAGGTTGCCGCCGAAGAGGACGTCGACTCCCGGGCGCTCGTCGGCGACGCCTCCCTCGAGCAAGCCCATCACGACGCCCAGCGGGTAGTCGCTCCAGAGATCCCGCTCCGCGCTCGAGGCGCTCCGCAGGTCGAACTCGCAGGTCTCGTCCGAGCTGGTCGTCGCCAGCCGCACGGCGTGGTCCCCCCGCGGGCGGATCGCGACGAACGTCCCGCGGTCGATCGCCATGGGTAGCACCGGCCCCCCGTTGTAGTCGAGGTGCGCGCCCATGAGGTTGACGCGGCCCGGCGCGTAGAAGCAGCGGACCGACGCAGCGTCCCGGCGGCCGTAGCGGTCGAGGAACGACCCGCGGTGCCGGGCGGAGAGCTCCTCGGTCGACGCCGCTCCGACGAAGCTCACGAGAGCCCCCCGGGCTCGCCGGCGGGGGCCGCGAGACGCCGGCCGAGGCCCCGGGCACGGCGCCCCTCTCCCGCGGAGGAGGGCGGATCCCCCGGACCCGCTCTTCCGCGGACTGCTGCCGTGTCGGATGCCATGTCCGCTCAGGATAGCGGCCCGGCGGGCTCCCCGACCACCCCGCGGCGGCCGCGCGGATCAAGCCGGAGCTGGAATCGGTCGAAGGAAGCTCGAGCCCGCCGCGGGCAACGCTGGCCACCCTTTCCCCGGTCGCCGCCCGCGGCTATGTTCGATCCCCATGCCCCCTCGCGCATCCGTGCTGCGGTCCTTCTTCCTCGCCTCGTGCCTCTGCCTGGTCACTTCCGCGTGCGGCAGCGTCGAGTTCACGCGCGACACGGAGACCTCCGGTCACTTCAAGGCCCGCGGCTTCGCCGTCACGTTCCTGTCGTGGGACCTGCCGCGCTCGGCCCTCAACATCTGCCGCGAGAACATCGCCGACGCCGGCTTCGCGAACACGCAGGTCACCAAGGCGCGCGTGTGGCCCTACCTCGGGCCGTTCGACTGGATCTTCGACCTCATCGGCTTGCGCTGGGCCCGCGTGGAGGGGACGTGGGGCTTCCGCGGCGAGTCGGCCGCAGCCAAAGCCTTAGACGCCAACCGATGATCCAGCCCAGGATCTTCCAGCCGGCCGACAGCGTGCCGCGGAGGGTTCCCGTGATCTTGCTCGTGCCGATCCGCGGCCGGTAGCGCACCGGCACCTCGACCACGCGCAGGCCGAACACGCGCGCCTTGAGCTGCATCTCGACGGTCCAGCCGTAGTCGCGGTCGCGCATGCCCAGCTCGTCGAGCCGCGCCATGCGCACCGCGCGGAACGGTCCGAGGTCGGTGTGGCGCGCGCCGAACAACACGCGCATCAGGAAGCAGGCCAGGCGGTTCCCGAACCACGCCTGCGGCAGCATCGCGCGCATGTCGGCGCCGCCGAGGACGCGCGAGCCGATGACGAGATCGGCGCGGTCCTCGAGCACCGGACCCGCGACCTGCGGGAGCTCCTCGGGATAGTCGGAGTGGTCGCCGTCGAGGAAGACGAGGACGTCGTCGGGTCCGAGCGGCGGGACGAGCCGGCTGGCGGAATCCGGATGCGCGCCGCGGACGGCCTCGAGCCCCGCCAGGCACGCCTGGCCGTAGCCGCGGCGCGGCTCCGACACGACCAGCGCGCCGGCGGCGCGCGCGACCTCGGCCGTGCGATCGCGCGAGCCGTTGTCGACCACGACGACGCGCTCCACGCAGCTCGCCGGGATCTCGGCCAGCACGTGCGGCAGCGCCTGCTCCTCGTCGAGGGCCGGGATCAGGACCACGACGCGGGGGCTCACACGTCCTCCGCGCGCAGGGCCGCCGCCGCCTCGGCCAGCACGTCGGGGAAGGGCCGCGGCGACCAGCCGAGCTCCTCGCGGGCGCGGTCCGAGCGCGCGGCGAAGCTGACCGGCATGAGCCGCAGGAGCTGCGGCGTCACGACCTCCAGCGGGCGCACGCGGTCGACGAGCTCCGCGCCCGCGGCCACGAGCGGACAGAGCCAGGCGGGCACCGTGCGGCTCACCGGCGGCGCATCCAGGAGGTCGGTCGCCAGCCGGAAGAGGTCCCGGCCGGTCCAGTTCGACTCGACCAGCACGTAGCGCCGTCCGCGCGCGCCGCGGTCGAGCGCGCGCAGCACGCCGTCGGCGGTGTCCCCGAGCCCCACGACCCCGAAGCGCCCCGGCGGAGCGAAGCGCAGCTGGCCCGCGGCCAGGAGCCGCAGGCTGCGCATCGAGTTCGAGCCGCGGCGGCTCACGCCCCAGATCGTGCCCGGGTTCACGGCCACGACGTCGACCTCGGCGGCCGCTCCCAGCGCGATCTCCTCCGCGGCGCGCTTGGTCGTGACGTAGTCGACGTGCAGGTCGAGGCCGTTGAACTCCCAGTCCTCGTCGAGCAGCTCGTCGCCGCGCGCGTAACCGACGGCGACGATCGAGCTGACGTGTACGAGCCGGCGCACGCCGTGCAGCCGGCTGGCGGCGACGACGTTCCAGGTGCCCTCGACGTTCGCCATGCGCTGCAGCTCCGCGTCGCGGCTGCGGTAGCTGATCACCGCTCCCGAGTGCACGACGTCGAGTGCTCCGCCGCGCGCGGCCGCTCCGACGGCTCGCTCGACGCTGGACTCGTCGGCCAGGTCCCCCGCGTGCCACTGCACGTCGACGCCCGCGAGCGCCGCGCGGTCGGAGCTCGGGCGCGCCAGCACGTGGACGGGCCGGCCGGCGGCCGCCAGGCGGCGCGCGATCTCGGCGCCGAGGAAACCCGTGCCTCCGGTGACGAGGACGGGAGCGCTCATGCCTGCGGCGCTTCCGGGGCGGCGGGCGCGTCCGCGGGTCGGTCGCGGTGCTCGGGCACGCGCACGCGCGCGATGGTTCCGCCGCCGTCCTCCTCGGAGGCCGGGCGCAGGTCGATGTCCCCGTGCATCTCCTCGATGACCCGCTTGGCGATCGCGAGTCCGAGGCCCGTCCCGGTGCTGCGCGTCGTGAAGTAGGGCTCGAAGAGGTGCGGCAGGACCTCTTCCGCGATGCCCGCGCCCGTGTCGCGGATCGTGACCGCGATCATCGGACGGCCGGCCGGCGTGACGCGCGCCACGTCGACGTGGAGCTCGCCGCCCTCGTGCATGGCCTCGAAGGCGTTCGACACGAGGTTGTTCAGCACGCGCCGCATCTGGTCGGGGTCCGCGAACACGCGCCCGCCGTCGCCGGTGCGGTGCACGACGATACCGAGCTCCTCGGCCCAGGCCGCGTTGAGCTCCAGCACGTCGTCGACCTGCTCCCCGAGGTCGAACTCCATCGGGGCGTGGCGGTGCGCCCCGGTCAGCGCGTGGAAGTCGGACGCGATCGTGCGCAGCGTCTTCACTTGCCGCGAGATGGTCTCCATGGTGCGGTCGAAGATGCGCTCGAAGTCCGGCGAGTTCTCGCGCCGCGCGCGCTGCAGGAGGTCCGCGGTCAGCTGGATCGGCGTCAGCGGGTTCTTGATGTCGTGGGCGACCTGTCGGGCCATCTCGCGCCACGCGGCGTCCTTCTCGGCCTTCACGAGCTGCGCGCGGTTCTCCGACAGCTCCGCGGTCATGCGGTTGAAGGCCTTGCCCAGCTCGCCGATCTCGTCCTTCGAGCGCACGTCGATGCGCACGTCGAGGTCGCCGCGCGCGACCTGCTGCGTGTGCGCCTGCAGCTCCAGGATCGGGCTCGTCGTGCGCCGCGCGATCACGAGCGTCCACAGCAGCACGACCAGCACCACGACCATGGTGCCCTTGAACAGGAGCTCGCGCAGCTCGTCGACGGCCGCGTAGATGTCCTCGTTGTTGATGCCGACGCCGACGACCCAGCCGAACCCGCCCTCCTCGAGGTCCGCGCAGTGCTTGAACGCGCCGCTCTTGCGCTGCCGGGTGAAGACGTACTCCGGGTAGAACCCCCAGTCCTCGGAGCGCGCCGCCTCGACGAGCTGCGGCAGCCCGATGTCGCGGGCCACGGACTTGCCGTGCAGGCTCTCGTTCGGGTGCGCGAGGATCGTGTCGGCGTCGGCGCCCCAGATCCAGCCGTAGGCGGAGTCGAGCTGTCGCTCGCGGCCGACGAGGCCCTTGAAGTACTCCTTGAGCACCTCTTGATCGACCTCCGACTGGAAGTGCTTCCAGTTCACGAGCGCGAACATCACCCCCGCCCTCCCGACCGCCTCGAACGCCACGGGTTCGACGATGCCGATCTGGTGGTTCTCGTAGCTCGACCGGTCGCGGCCGCGCGGCGGGAGCAGGGTCGTGGCGTGCTTGTCGAGGTGCAGCGACTCACCCGCCAGCGCGCTGGCGAACCAGGGCTCCTCGCGGAAGTCGTGCTCGCGCAGGAAGCTCAGCGCGCTGGGCGACAGCAGCTCGCCGTCGCCGTCGACGCGGTTGTGCGCGACCAGCCGACCCTCGGCGTTCACGAGCGCCACCAGGTCATAGACGCGCTTCTCCTCGACCGCGGCGTCGAAGCTGGCGGAGAGCTGAGCCGGGAAGGTCCCGTCCCCCGCCGCGAACTGCTCGATCGCCACGAGACAGAGCGGACTGCGACTCCACGAGACGACGTCGAGGCGCCGCTCGTCGACCTTGCGGTCCACGCGCTCGGCCAGGTCGGCCGCCAGGGCCTTCAGCGAGGCCCGCGCGACGTCGCGGGTCAGGCGTCCCTTCATCTGCGTGTCGAGGAACACCGCAAAGCCGGAGAAGGGCACGATGACGGCCGCCAGGACGGCGAGCACGAGGCGGGTCGAGATCCGCTGGAGCATCCGCCACGGATCCTACTAGGGGTCCCGCTGCAGCGTTCGACTCTTTCTCCGCGCCGCGCTGCCGCCGGGGCAAGAATGTGTCGGACGCCTCGGTCCGTCAGCGCACAATGCGCCCGTCCGTGGACACACCTCCGCGCAACCCGCCCCAGCCCACCCTGATCGTGCGACTGTCGCATCTCGGTGACGTCGCCTGCACGCTGCCGGTCTTCCACGCGCTGCGCGAGCTCTACCCCCGAGCCGAGATCGCGTGGGCGTGTCAGCCCGAGTGCGCCGGTCTGCTCGAGGGGCTCGCGGGCCTGCAGCAGGTCCTGCCGTTCGACCGCCGCGGCGGCGCGCGCGCGTGGATCCGGCTGCGCTCCGCGCTGCGCGCGTTCGCGCCGGAGCTCTGCGTAGACGCCCAGGGGAACTGGAAGAGCGCGGTCGTCGCGCGGCTCTCGGGCGCCGCGCGGCGCGTGGCGTGGGACCCGCGCGACTGGCGCGAGCCGCTGGCGGCGCGCCTCGCGACCGAGCACGCGCCGCCGACCGCGCGCGCCATCCCGCACCTCGTGGACCGCGTCGACACGCTCGTGCGCCACCTGGGCTGGGAAGGAGCGCCGCGGCGGGATCCGGACACGCGGCCCGAGGAGCGCGCGCGGGCGCGGGCGGCTCTCGACTCGCTGTTCCCCGCTGCGGTTCGAGCGCCCGTCCTGATCCAGCTCTCGCCGCCCGCGGACCCGCGCTCGTGGCCCGCGGAGCACGTCGCGTCCCTCGCAACGGCGCTGGAGGCGCACGGCCTCCCGTGTCTGCTGCTGTCCGGCCCCGGCGAGGAGGATCTGGGCCGCCGCCTCTTCGAGCGGCTCGGCGACAGCGACCTGCGCCACCACCGGATCGGGCAGGCGAGCGTCCGCGAGCTCGCCGCCCTCTGCAGCGTGGTCGCGGAGCGCGGCGGCTGCTTCGTCGGCGCGGACTCCGGTCCGCTGCACGTGGCGTGGACCTCCGGGCTGCGAGTCGTCTGTCTCGCCGGACCGCAGTCCTACTTGCGCACGGGTCCCTGGCCGCCCCCCGGCCGCGCGGACTCGAGGCACCGCGTCGTCCTCGCCGCCGATCCGCCCGCCTGCGCACCCTGCCGCAGGCGCAGCTGCGACCACCCGCGCGGCCCGGTGTGCATGGCGGACATCGGCCCGGAGCGCGTGCTGGACGCGGTGATCGCGCAGACCCTCGACTCCGACGGCTTCGTCATGAGTAGTCCGGGCTAGCCCGGAGCGCGGCGCGGCGCATAATGCCGCCATGCGGATGGTCTACTACTTCGCGGGCCTGGCGGTCGTCACGGCGGTCGTGCTCGTGGCGACGCTCGTGACCGGCGCGGTGGTTCCCGGCACGACGTTGCACCTCTCCGTGGGCCTGATCGGGGCGATGCTCGCGGTCGCGGCGCACACCCTCTGCATCGTGTTCATGATCGTGACCGGGCGCGTCCTGCGCGAGGCCATGCAGGCGCGGCCGCTGGGTGCCGAGTTCCTGGAGCGGCTGAACGAGTTCTTCGGCCGCAAGACCGCGTACCCCGTCGCCGTCCTCGCGGCCACCGCGATCGTGGCCGTCGCCGTGCTCGGCTACGCGAACCGCGGCTTCGGGCTCCACCCCGCCGTGCACATGGTGACGGGCGTGGTCGCGATCCTGTTCAACCTCTGGGCGCTCCAGCTCGAGTACGGAGCGCTGCGCGAGAACCAGCTCCTGATCGACGGCGCGGCCGAGGAGCTCGACGCGCTGGACCGCGCGGCACTCGAGCGCGGTGAGGCGCCGCCGCCCGAGGAAGCGCCCGTCGACCCGCGCCGCATCCGCAACGGAGCGCTGATCTTCGCGTTCAGCGTGTGGATGCCCTACCTCTACTGGGTGCTCATCGAGTGGCGCGGCCAGTTCGGCAAGGTCAGCCTGCACCCGTGGATCGAGCTGTGCCTCGCGGGACTGTTCGTCGCCTTCCTCGCGCACCGCGCCGAAGGCACCGTGGGCGAGGCGCCGGCCGGCCGCTGAGGAACGCTCAGTCGTCCTGCGAAGCGGCCGCCTCGAGGGCCGCGAGGCGCTGGGTCGTGTCGCGGTAGTCCGGCCAGAAGACGCGGATCTGCCGCAGCAGCCGGGCCTTCTCGACGTCGCTCTCCGCGGCCTCGGCCTGGTCGTACAGCCGCCCGGCGTCTTCGATGAAGCTCTGCAGCGTGCGACGCCGCGCGATGGCGTCCTCGTAGTACTCGGCGTTCTCCAGGAGCTTGTCGTAGGCCGCGACGGCCTGCTCGAAGGCGCGATCGCTCTCGTAGCTGCGGGCGCGTTCGTACATGCGCCCGAAGCGCGCCTG
>CAYGPA010000118.1:1104-11691 GCA_964351535.1 uncultured Planctomycetaceae bacterium | reverse complement strand
CACTCGCCGTCGACGCAGTCCTTGCGCGGCGGCCGGCGCGGCTTGCCGAGCAGGATCGGGTCGCCGACGCCGAGGTCGAGGCGCCGCGCGAGCGCCTCGCCGATCAGCGCCTCGGGCGGTCCCGCCGGCTGCGCGGAGAGGTCCTGGCCGGTGAGGATCACGTACGCGCCCAGCGCGCGCGCCTCCGTGGGGTCGATCGCCACGAGGCGGATGCGCTCCGCCCGCGCCGTCGGATCGCCCGGCAGCACGAGGCCCGCGTCGTTCTGGAACGTCGCGGCGACGCCCTCGACGCCCGGCAGGGCCTCGAGCTCCTCGCGCGGCCGCTTGGCCAGCGCGCTGGGGCTGACCTTGATGTCCGCCTGCCACTCGGCCTCGGCCGAGCGCTGGCGCCCGAGCACCGTGTTGTGGTCGAGGGCGAAGATCCCGACGACCGTCGCGATCCCGACGGCGATGCCGCAGACGGAGAACAGCGTACGGCCGGGCCGCCGCAGCAAGCTGCGCCCGGCGATCGTGCGGACCAGTCCGACTCCCATGGCAGCTCGCAGTTCGGGCTAGATGTTGAGCGCCGCGAGCGCTTCGTGGACGGCTTCGACGGGCAGGTCCGGGCCGCGCAGGACGGGCTCGTCCGGCAGCACGCCGTCGACCAGGAACAGCACGCGGTCGGCGAACGTCGCGTCGCGCGGGTTGTGCGTGACGAGCAGGACGGAGCGCTCGTCCTCGTCGCAGAGGTCGCGCAGCGTGCGCATGACCTCGAGGCCCGCCTTCTGGCTGAGGTTGCCGGTGGGCTCGTCGCACAGCAGCACGGGCTGACCGCCGGCCAGCGCGCGCGCGATCGACACGCGCTGCATCTCGCCGCCCGAGAGCTGGTGCGGGAAGTGCCCCTTGTGAGCGGACATGCCGAAGCGGTCGAGGAGCCGCTCGAGTTCTTCCCGGTGCTCCTCCGGCCGGCGCCCCTGGATCGCGAGCGGGAGCCCGAGGTTCTCGAACACGTCGAGGTTCGGCAGCAGGTTGAAGAACTGGAACACGTAGCCGATCGTCCGCCGCCGCGCGAGCGTGCGCTCGTGCTCGCTCATGGCCGCCAGGTCGTCGCCCTGCAGCAGCACCGCGCCGCCCGAGGGTTCGTCCAGGCCCGACAAGAGGTGCAGGAGCGACGTCTTGCCCGAGCCGCTGGGGCCCATGACGCACAGGAATTCGCCCTTCTCCAGCGCGAACGAGACGCCGCGCAGCACCGGCGTCCGCGCGCCGCCGGTCTCGAAGAACTTGAACAGGTCGCGAGTCTCGAGGATGGGTGCCATGGTGGTGATCTCAGCGGGTTGCCGGTCGGCGCGTTCTCGATTCGAGAAACCGCCGAAATCTCGGGCGGCGTCAGCGCGACTCGGGACCGGACCCTTCGTCGGTCTCGGCCGTCGCGAGCTTCGCGGCGCTCCAGGCCGCGAGGAGCTCGTCGAGACCGCGCTCCTCCAGGGGCCCGTCGATCCCGGCCTCCATGTGTCGGAAGCGGCGCTCGAAGCGCCGGATCGACGCGCGCAGGGCGCGCTCGGGGTCGACCCGCAGGTAGCAGCCGAGCAGCGCGCCGGCGAGCAGCACGTCGCCGAGCTCGGACTCGAGCTCCGCGCGGTGCTCGTCCCCCAGCGTGGCGGGGTCGCGCGACCCGGTCGGCGGCAGATCGGCCCGGGAGAGGGCCGCGCGCAGCTCCGCCACCTCCTCCTCGAGCTTGGCGAAGGCGCCGCCGACGTCGGACCAGCGGAAGCCGGCGGAGATGGCCTTGCCGCCGAGGCGCCGCGCGCGCTGCAGGGCGGGCAGAGAAACCGGCACGCCGGCGATCGCGCTGGTGTCGGCGCCCTCGCTCTCGCCGCGCTCGCGGCGCTCCGCGCGCTTGATCGCCTCCCAGTTGTTCAAGGCGGCCTCGGGATCGGCCGCCTCGGCGCCGCCGAAGACGTGCGGGTGGCGGCGGACGAGCTTCTCCGACACGCCGTCGGCCACGGCCGCGAAGTCGAAGCGCCCCGTCTCCGACGCGACGCGCGCGACGAGCGCGAGCCCCATCAGCAGGTCGCCCGCCTCCTCGGCCGCGTGGGCGTCGTCGCCGTTCTCGATGGCCTCCTGGAGCTCGTGCGCCTCCTCGACGAGGTGCGGCGCGAGCGTCTCGAGCGTCTGCGTGCGGTCCCACGGGCAGCCGTCGGGCGCCCGCAGGCGGTCCACGATCGCGAGCAGCTTGCGCACGGCGTCGGTCCGCGGCTCGCCGACGGGAGCGGGGACTTCGAGCGGGCGCGGCTTCGAGGGAGCGGGATCGGCGGTCATCCCCCCAGCATGGCGCGCCATGCGGGGAGGAGCGAGGGAGGTGCCGCGGAAACGGACGCCGTGACCGGCAGAGTGACCGCCGCGAGCAACACGGCCACGCGAACCGGGTCCAGGGCCGGCAGGTCGCCGAGGTGGAGCGAGCAGCGCAGCCCGAGCCGGACGCCGGCCGCGACGGCGAACAGGCCCGCGAAGAGCCCGAGGAGCGGTCCGAGACCGACGTGCCCGCGCCAGGCCGCGGCCGCCGCGAGCCCGAAGTGGGCGCAGACGACGGCCAGCAGGACGACGCGCCCGGCCAGAGCCCGCCGGCGGGCGGGATCGCGGGACACGCCCCGCCAGACCCCGCGGCCCGCGGGAGCCGCGTGGGTCGCAAGCGCGACGGCGACCGCGAACAGCGTGCCCCAGACGGCGTGTTCGGCCGTCCAGCGCAGCATGCCGACCGGGCGTCCGACGCCCTCGATCGCGGCGCCGAGCCAGGCGCCGCCGGAGAGCGATCCGCTGGCCAGGGCGCCGAGCAGCGCGGCCGTCGGCCAGACGGTCTCGACGCGATCGACGAATCCCCCGTCGGGGATGGAAGTCTCGAGCTGGTTCATGGGCCCCCTCGTCGCGCGCGTCGTCGGCTCGCCGGTCTCTCTCTCCAGGTCGACCGTTGCACGAGCCGCGCTCCTGCGCGCGGGCGTTGAATGCAGAACCGGAGGGTAGCGCGACGAAACGCCGCTTGCGAGTCCGCGCCGTGCGCGCCGCGGGAACTCTGCCCGAGCCCTCGGGAGAACTCTGCCCGAATCGACCGGCCCGAGTCGCCCAGCCCGGGTCGATCCGGTCGACCCGGTCGGGCCGCGCGTCGCTACGAGCTCGCGTACGGCACCGGATCCGTGCGGCCGGCTTCGGCGAAACCGCGCAGTCGCAGCCCGCACGCGTCGCATCGCCCGCAGGCCAGGACGCGCGGGGCAGAGTTTTCGGGGGAGCCCTCGGAACCCGGAGACCCGGCGGAGCTCACGAGCGGGTCGTAGCAGGTGTGGGTCAGCCCCAGGTCCACGCCGAGCGCCTCGGCGCGCAGCACGATGTCCGCCTTGCTCAGCGCCTGGAGCGGCGCGTGGACCTCGAAGCGAGCGCCGCGCTCGGCTCCCGCCGCGGTCGCCAGTAGAGCGAGGGCCTCGAAGGCCCGCAGGAACTCGGGGCGGCAGTCGGGATAGCCGGAGTAGTCCACGGCGTTGGTGCCGAGGAAGAGATCCGTCGCACCCAGGGTCTCGGCCCAGCCCAGGGCGACCGACAGGAACACGAGGTTGCGCGCCGGGACGTAGGTCGCGGGCACGTCGGCGCCGATCGCGTCCGGGTCGCGGTCCTTGGGGACCTCGACGTCGTCGGTCAGCGCCGAGCCGCCGAGCGCGCGCAGGTCGATCGAGACGATCCGGTGGACCTCGACGCCGAGGCTCGCGACCACGCGGCGCGCGGCCTCGAGCTCGCAGTCCTGCCGCTGCCCGTAGGAGAACGACAGCGCGCAGGGCTCGAAACCCGCCTCGCGGGCCTCCGCCAGCGTCACCGCGGAGTCCATGCCGCCGGAGACCAGGCACACGGCCCGGGGGCAACGCGCGGCGACTTCGGGGGCTCGATCGACCACGCCGGGATCCTACTCGCGGAGGTGTTCTCGGGACACGAACCGGCCTCTCCGAAGCCCGCCGAGAGCCCGGCGTGGAATCGGCGCGGGCGCCCTTGTCCGCGCACCGGGGGGGCCTAGAGTAGGTCGCCCAACGCTTCGCAGAACCCGACTGAACACCCCCGACCGGGACACCCGGGAGAGCCACGTGACGACGACCGAAGACATCCTCGACGCCCTGCGCACCGTTCAGGACCCCGACCTGATGAAAGACATCGTCACGCTCGGGTTCGTGAAGAAGGCCGAGGTCGAGGGGCGCGTCGCGGACGTCGTGATCGAGCTCACGACGCCGGCCTGTCCCGTGAAGGACCAGCTGAAGGCGGAGGCGGAGCGGAAGATCCTGGCCCTCGACGGCATCGACGAGGCCAAGGTCGAGATGACCGCCAACGTGAAGGGCAACACCGGCCCCGCGCGCAAGCTGGCGCCGGACGTGCGGCACATCGTCGCGATCTCCTCGGGCAAGGGCGGCGTCGGCAAGAGCACGGTGACGGTCAACCTCGCGGTCGCGCTGGCCAAGACGGGCGCGCGCGTCGGCATCCTCGACTGCGACGTCTACGGACCGGACATCCCGATGATGATGGGCCTCACCGGCCAGCCGGACGCGCAGGGGAACAAGCTCGTGCCGAAGGAGCGGCACGGCGTGAAGACCATGTCGATCGGCTACCTGCTCGACGAGGACAAGCCGGTCATCTGGCGCGGTCCGATGGTCCACAAGCTGATCGAGCAGTTCCTGGGCGACGTGGCCTGGGGGCCGCTGGACTACCTGCTGGTCGACATGCCTCCGGGCACGGGCGACGCGCAGCTCTCGCTGGCGCAGGTCGTGCCGCTCTCGGGCGCCGTCCTCGTGACGCAGCCGCAGGCCGTGTCGACCTACGACGTCGCCAAGGCCGTCACGATGTTCAAGCAGGTCAACGTCGACATCTTCGGCATCGTCGAGAACATGGCGGGCCTCGTCCTGACGGGCCAGATCGAGGGCTGCCCCTCGGGCACGCCCATGCACGTGAACATCGCCGGCGGCCAGAAGGCCGTGCGCGTGGAGGAAGGCGGGCGCTTCGAGTTCAGCCTCGAGATCTTCGGAACCGGCGGCGCCGAGCACCTCTCGAAGAAGTACGGCTTCCCCGTCCTCGGCCGCATCCCGCTCGACCCCGCCGTCCGCGTGGGCGGCGACGCCGGCGACCCCGTCATCCTGACCAACCCCGACTCGAGCCTCGCCGCAGCCTTCAGCGAAGTCGCCGGCCACTTCGCCCAGCGCGTCGCGATCCGCGAGCACAAGTCGCTGCCGATCCTGCAGTAGCGCTCGCGCACCCGGGCGGGGTTCACCCCCCCTCAACGCCCGCTCCGGGTCACTTCGGTCCACCGGGCCTTGACCCAGCCGCCCCGGGAACGTATTCGTCTAGGCGAATATGAAGGCCGACATCAACCGGATGTTCCGGGCGTTCAGCGACCCGATCCGCCTGCGCACGCTGCACCTGCTCCAGGGCGGCGAGATGTGCGTCGGGGACCTCGTCGAGGTTCTCCAGGTGCCCCAGCCGACCGCCTCGCGGCACCTGCGCTACCTGCGCGAGGCGGGGCTCGTCGAGGCACGCCGGGACGGCCGCTGGAGCTTCTACTCGTTGACCGACGCCGAGGGCGGCTTCCACCGACGCCTCCTCGACTGCCTCGGAAGCTGCTTCGGTGAGGTGCCCGAGCTCAGGGACGACGCCGAGCGGGCCGGGCGCCTGCGCGCGACGGGCGGGTGCTGCGCCGTCAAGGAGGCGCCGTGAGCGAGGCCATCTGCCCGCGCGGGAGGCTCTCGTTCCTCGACCGCTTCCTGACGCTGTGGATCTTCCTCGCGATGGGCGCCGGAGTGCTCCTCGGCTGGTCCGTCGAGGGCGTCGAGTCGTTCCTCCACCGCTTCCAGGTGGGGACCACGAACGTCCCCATCGCGGCCGGGCTGATCCTGATGATGTACCCGCCGCTCGCGAAGGTGCGGTACGAGGAGCTGGGCGACGTCTTCCGCAACTGGAAGGTGCTCGGACTGTCGCTCGTCCAGAACTGGGTCGTCGGGCCCGTCCTGATGTTCGTCCTCGCGATCACCTTCTTGCACGGCTACCCCGAGTACATGGTCGGGCTCATCCTGATCGGGCTCGCCCGCTGCATCGCCATGGTGATCGTGTGGAACGAGCTGGCGCGGGGCGACACCGAGTACGCGGCCGGGCTGGTCGCGTTCAACAGCGTCTTCCAGGTCCTGTTCTACAGCCTCTACGCCTGGGTGTTCGTCACCGTGCTCCCGCCCGTCTTCGGCCTGAGCGGCAGCGTCGTCGACGTGGAGATGGGGCAGATCGCCGAGAGTGTGTTCATCTACCTCGGCATCCCGTTCCTCGCGGGCATGCTCACGCGCCTCGTCCTCGTGAAGGCGCGCGGGCGAGAGTGGTACGAGCGAGTCTTCCTCCCGAAAATCAGCCCGCTCACGCTCGCCGCCCTGCTGTTCACGATCGTCGTGATGTTCAGCCTCAAGGGGGACCTGATCGTCGAGATCCCGCTGGACGTGGTGCGGATCGCCGTGCCGCTGCTCGTCTACTTCGTCGTCATGTTCCTCGTCTCCTTCTGGATGGGCCGGAAGGTCGGCGCGGACTACTCGAAGACGGCGACCCTCTCCTTCACCGCGGCGAGCAACAACTTCGAGCTGGCGATCGCCGTCGCGATCGCGGTCTTCGGGATCGACTCCGGCGTGGCGTTCGCGGCCGTCATCGGCCCGCTGGTGGAGGTCCCCGTGCTGATCGGCCTCGTCAACGTCTCCCTGTACTTCCAGCGCCGCTACTTCGCCGGCGCGGCCGCCGCGTCGTGAGCGGCACTCTCCGTCGGACTCGAGTCCGACGCCGTCAGCGTGCCGGCATGAGGGTCTCCGGCGTGGCGAATCCAGGCAGCGCGCGGATGCGGTCGAGCCAGGCGGCGACGGCCGGGCGGTGGTCGAGGTCGAACCCGCCCTCGGCGTAGAGGTGGCCGTAGCCGAAGGCCGCGACGTCGGCGATCGTGGGTTCGGGGCCGGCGAGGAAGGTCGATGCGCGGAGGCGCGCGTCCAGCTGGTCCAGGGCGCGATTGCCGAGCGCTTCGAGCCATTCCAGCAGGCCTGGGCCGGCGCCGCCGACGCGCTTGAAGAAGCGCGTGCGGCCGACGCCCGGGAACAGCGTGTCCTGCTCCCACAGCAGCCACTCGAGGATGCGCTGGCGCTCGTCCTCGTTCGCGCCGCCGAAGCGCCCCGTGTGCCGGCTGACGTGGTGGAGGATCGCGCCGGACTGCACCAGGATTCGCTCGCCGTGCTCGACGACGGGGACCTGCCCGAAGGGGTTCTTCGCGAGGAACTCGGGCGTGCGCTGCGCGCCGGCAGAGACGTCGACGAAGCGGAACTCGAAAGGGACGTCGCACAGCGCGAACAGCAGCGCGGGCTTGTACGCGTTGCCCGAGCGCGGGTGGCCGTGGAGGATGAACTCGGACATGATTCCGGCGGAGATCAGCGCAGGACCGCGGCCAGGATCGTGCGCGTCGCGTAGCTCTTGTTCAGCGTGTAGAAGTGCAGGCCCGGGGCGTCTTTCTCGAGCAGCTCGCGGCACTGCTTCAGGGCGTGCTCGATGCCCGTGGCCATCACGGCGCCGGGGTCGTCCTCGACGCGCTTGAGGCGCATGCGCAGCTGTTCGGGGATGCGCGCGCCGCACATCTTGGTGAAGCGTTCGATCTGGGCCACGTTCGAGATCGGCATGATGCCGGGGACGATCGGGATGGTCACGCCGGCCTTGCGCGCGCGCTCGACGAAGGCGAAGTAGTCGCGGTTGTCGAAGAAGAGCTGCGTGACGAGGAACTCGGCGCCGAGCTCCTGCTTGCGCAGGGTCCAGCGCAGGTCGCCCGCGGCGTCGGAGGACTCCGGGTGCATCTCGGGGTAGCACGCCGCGCCGACGCCCAGGTCGAAGTCGGTCTTCAGGAGCTCGATCAGCTCGGTCGCGTGCGAGAAGCCGCCCTCGGCGGTCTCGAACTGCGTCTCGCCCTTCGGCGGATCCCCGCGCAGCGCCAGCACGTTCTGGATCCCGCCCTCCACGAGGCCGCGCGCGATCTCGCGCAGCTCGTCGCGGCTGTGGCCGACGCACGTCAGGTGCGCCATGGCCGTGATGCCGAGCTCGTTCTGGATGCGCGTGACGCACTCCAGCGTGCGCGCGCGCGTCGAGCCGCCCGCGCCGTAGGTCACCGACACGAAGTCGGGGTTCAGCGCGTCCTTCAGGTCGGCGACCGTGCGCATCAGGTTGGCCGCGCCCTCGTCGGTCTTGGGCGGGAAGAACTCGAAGCTGAACACGGGCCGGTAGCGGCCGTGGAAGTCACGGATCCTCACGAGTCCTCCAGGATCTCTCGAAACCGCACGCGGAACTCCTCGGGAATCGGCTGCGGCTTCCCGCCGTCGAGGTCGACGCAGACGGTCGTCATGCGCGCCTCGACACAGGTCTCGCCATGCAGCTCGTAGACGTAGCGCAGACCGAGCGACGTGCGCCCCAGCTGGAAGCACGTCACGCGGACGATCGGACGGTCGCCGAAGCGCAGGGGCGCGTGGAAGTCGACGTCGGAGTGCACCAGCGGGAAGCCGACGCGGTCGGTGCCGAGCAGGTGGTAGTAGCGCTTGCCGACGTGCTCGTCCCAGAGCTCCTCGAAGGCCTCGTGGATGTAGTCGAAGATGCGCGGGTAGTACGCGATCCCCGCGGGGTCGACGTGGCCGAAGCGGACCTGCTGCTGGGTCGTGAAGGCTTTCACTTGGCGGCGAGCTCGGGCCAGGTCTCGAGGACGGTCGTGGCGATCATCTGGCCGAGGCGGTCGATCAGGTCCGCGCCCTCCTCGGCCGTGGCGTGCGCGGGGTCGCCGCAGTAGGCGCGGTCCGCGCCGGCTTCGCGGAAGGAGCGCACGCCGGAGCGCATCTTGTCGATCAGGTCGATGCGCACCTCGGGCAGCTCGCGCAGCTCGTTCGTGCGCACGGACGGGGCGTCGGCGCGGAGCGCAATGCTCGTCTCGTAGCGGCCGGCGTGGCAGTCGCCGCTCTGGAACTCCTCCCCCAGCGTGGCGGCCCAGCGCCGGCGCGTGTTGTCGGGGAACACGACCTGGGCCTGGAGCTTGCCGCGCTCCGAGTGGTCGAGGACGACGCCGCGCAGCACCGCGACGTGCTCGGGCTCGAGGTGCCCGTTGGAGAACACGACCTGGCGCACACCGAGCTGCTCGAGCGACGTGACGACGTCCTCGAGCAGCGCCCACAGCGTGCCGGGGCGCAGCGAGATGCGACCGGAGAAGCCCTCGGTGTAGTTCGTCAGTCCGTAGGGCAGCGCGGGGACGAGGACGGCGTGCACGCCGCGCTGCTCGAGCAGCTCGACCGCGCGCCGCGACTGCGCCACGGCGATCGTGACGTCGGTGTCGAGCGGCAGGTGCGGGCCGTGCGGTTCGGTGCTGCCGATCGGCACGATGGCGACGGTCTCCGGGGTCAGGAGCTCGCCGGCCTCGATCCAGGTGCGCTTCGCGAGTTCCGTCATCCGGCCTGCTCCCCCTCGAGCTCCGCCTTCAGGTCCTTGCGCGCGATCTTGCCGCGGTCGTTGCGCGGCAGCGCGTCGCGCCAGCGGAACCAGCGCGGGTACTTGTACGGCGCGAGCCGCGACTTGACCCAGGCCTTGAGCTCGTCGGCCAGCTCGGCGCAGCCCGTGCAGCCCTCGGCGACGGCGACGAAGGCCAGCGGCTTCACGAGGTGGTCGTCGTCCTCGCACCCCACGACGCAGACCTCGGCCACGGAGGTGTGCTGCAGCAGCACGTCCTCGATCTCGAGCGGCGAGACCCAGATCCCGCTGACCTTCAGCAGGTCGTCGGCGCGCCCCTCGTAGAAGTAGTAACCCTCCGGGTCGCGGCGGAACACGTCGGCGGACGTGCACCAGTCCGCCTGAAACGTCTCGAGCGACTTGGCGCGGTCCGCCCAGTAGCAGAGCGCCGTCGAGCCGCCGCGGATGCGCAGGCGCCCGGGCTCGCCGTCGGGGACGGGCGCTCCCTCAGGATCGATGATCTGCGCCTCGTACCCGGGAACGATGCGCCCGAGGCTGCCGAGCCTCACGTCGCCCGGCCGGTTCGAGATGTAGATGTGGAACATCTCCGCGGAGCCGATGCCGTCGAGGATCTCGACCCCGGTGCGCTCGACCCACTCCCCGTAGAGCTTGGAGGGCAGCGCCTCGCCCGCGGAGAGACAGATGCGCAGGTTCGAGAGGTCCGCCGCCTGCATGCGCTCGGAGCGCAGCATGTTGTTGATCATGGTCGGGACGCTGGTCAGGAGCGTCGGACGGTGCCGCTCGATCAGGTCGAACAGCGCGTCCGCCGTCGAGCGCCCCGGGAACAGCACGGCCGAGGCCCCGACGCGGAACGGGAACATCAGGTTCGTGCCCGTGGCGTAGCCGAAGAAGAGCTTGGGCACGGACAGGCACACGTCGTCCCGGCGATAGCCGGCGACCTGCAGGGCGTACGTCTCGGTGCTGTACGCGAAGTCCGCGTGGCTGTGCACGCAGGCCTTGGGGTTCCCGGTCGACCCGGAGGTGAAGAGCCACCCGGCCAGGTCGTCGGGACCGGTAGGCTCGAGCGCTCCGTTGCCGCCCTCGCCC
>CAYGPA010000118.1:0-1094 GCA_964351535.1 uncultured Planctomycetaceae bacterium | reverse complement strand
CGCCCGAGGCCAGGAAGTCCTCGTAGGCCTCGAACTCGGCCGTTGCGCCGGCGCCGACGCAATCGGGGACGTCCTCGGCGACGCCGCCCACGACAACGGTGTGCTCCAGCAGGCGCGCGCCCCGCGCGGCCGGGAAGAACTGCTCCGCGCAGTCGGCGTGGACGAAGGCCACGCGGGCCTTCGTGTAGCGCAGGTAGTACTCGAACTGGGCCTGCTTGAGCAGCGGGTTCACCATCGCGAACACGCAGCCCGCCCGCAGGGTGGCGAACCACGCCTCGGCGAACTCGAAGCCGTCGGGCAGGACGAGCAGCACGCGCTCCTCGGGCCGCGCTCCCGCTCGGCGCAGCGCGGCGGAGAGGCGCTCGACGCGCTGCGCGAGCTCGGCGTACGTGCGCTGCGCGTCCCCGCAGTAGAGCGCGACCGCGTCGCCGCGACCCTCCTCGACGTTGCGGTCGAGGAAGTACGTGCAGAGGTTGAAGCGCTCGGGGAGCGCGGGGAGGGCGTCGATCGTGGGTGCCATGGCGGCCGGCGAAGGCCACCAAGGCTAGCCCGGACGAATCACGACGCGTAGATCGAAATGGCTCCGGGCTCGGCTATTCCCGGAGGAATTCCGCCCAGGCCTCGGCGTCGGCGGGCAGCTTCTGACCGGTCAGGGTCCGCAGCGCCCGGGTGGCGGCTTCGCGCACCCCTTCGTCGCTGCGCTCGAGGGCGCGGACGAGGTCGGGAACGACTCGCCGGGAACCCAGGCGCCCGAGCGTCGCGCACGCCGTGCCCGCGATCGACTCGCGCGGGTGGTCCACGACCGTCGCGATCATCTCGGCGACCTGGTGCTTGAAGAGGCGCCGCTCTCCGAGCGCCTTGATGGCCGCCAGGACGTGCCCCGGGTCGCGCGACATCAGCTCGGACTCGAAGTGGTCGCGGTTCTCCTGCCACCACGCGTACTGCGCGTCGAACCAGGCCCCCCACTGGTCGACTTCCTCGACGCCCCAGCGCATCTCGGACATGGCCTGCAGGCCCCAGAGCGCTCCCTGACGAACGCGGCGGTAGTCGTCCTCGAGCAGCTCGAGCAGGCGCGGGAACGAGTCGACGTCGTG
>CAYGPA010000117.1:0-11809 GCA_964351535.1 uncultured Planctomycetaceae bacterium | reverse complement strand
CCGACGCAGCTCGGCGCGATCGAGGCGCTGCGCAACGGCTACCTGATCGCCGTCGAGGAATTCCCGCTCGACCGCATGCTGGACGAGGACGGGCGACCGCTGAAGGACGTCAGCCACCCGAAATCGCGCTGGCTCGCGCTCGACGAGGTGCGGCGCGTGCTCGACGTGCCGGGCTACCTCCTGGGCCTCGACGACCCCGAGGTCGATCCGCCGGCGGCCCCGGGCGAGGCGGCACGGCTCTTCGTGCTCGAGCACGACGCGGACGGCTCCGGCCTGCTCGACGGCGACGAGGTGCGCGCGGCGGCCGTAGCGGCGGCGGACGTCGACGGCGACGGCCGCGTGGCGCTGCGCGATCTGGGAGAGCTCGCCGGCGTCGTGCCGCCCGCGGGCACGAACGGGGACGGCGGGGACCCCGCGGTCTTCCTGCGCACGCGCGTGGACGCCGACGGCGACCTCTCGCGCCTGCTCGACGGCGTCGACCCGTTCGCCTTCGACCGCGACGGCGACGGCCGCCTGGAGCGTGAGGACGTGCGCAAGGCGTTCTTCCAGGCCCTCGACCTGGACGGCGACGAGCGGCTCTCGCGCGACGAGTTCTCGCGCTACCCGGGCCCACCGCGCGACCTGCGCTTCGGCGGCGAGCCGGCCGCGAAGCTCTTCCGCGAGTACGACGCGAACGGAAGCGGCGGCCTGAACCTGCGCGAGTTCCGCGTCGCCGACGCGGAGTGGAAGGCGCTCGACGTCGACGCGGACGGCTGGATCCAGCTCCCGCCCGAACCGGACCCCTGGATGGCGAGCCGCGGCTTCGTCCCCCCGCGCTCGGAGTGGCCCTCGCGGCGCCTCGCGATCAGCGGCCTGCCGCCCGGGATCACCGCCGAGCGCGTGCTCGAGGAGTTCGACCGCAACAAGAACGGCGAGCTCTCGCAACGCGAGCTGAAGCGCCGGCCCGATCTCTTCCTCGAGTTCGACCGGGACGGCGACGACGTCGTCACGAGGGGGGAGATCGACCGACGCGTCGACCTCGTCGCCGGTCAGGGCGTGGAAGTCACGGCCGACGCGTTCGTGCCGCGCTGGGACCTCGACGGCGACGGCCGCGTGAAGGGCGCCGAGCTGCCGCCCGAGGTCGCGCTGAGAGTGCTGCGCGAACGCTGAGCCGGGACCGCCTCGCGGCGGCCCCGGCTGGAGTGCTCGCGTCCGCCCCCGCGGACGGAGCTACGGGCTGGAGGCTAGAGGTCGAAGAACTCCTGGACGTCAGGCCGCGCCTTGAACGGCACGTCGCGGGCCTGGAGGTTCATCACCAGGATCGAGTCGCGCGTGGCGAAGGGCTGACCGTCGGGGTTGGTGCCCTGCAGCTCCAGCATCAGGGTGGTGCAGTCGCCGAGCGCCCGCAGGCCCATGAGCTCGATCGCCTCGTCGACGTCGAACGTCAGGACGAGGTCGAGGTAGCCGTCGGGAACCAGGCTGCCGCACGGCGAGCCGGGGCTGCCGGCGTCGACGACAGTGCCCCAGATGGGGCTGCAGTTCGTGCCGGCCTCATCGGCTCGGCAGAGGCCGAGGTCGATCGAGCCGCCCGCGAAGAACTCCTCGTCGCCGAACAACGTCACCGTGAAGGTGCCGTGGCTACGGGTCGAGAAGGTGTTCGGGCACGAGCCCGGCATGACGTCCATCGTGACGATGTCGTAGAACGACGGTCCGACGATCGTGATCGTCTGCATGTCCGTGACCTTGAGGCCGCACATGTCGCGAACGAACCAGGTGCGTTCGACGACCTGCTCGATGCCCGAGGGGGGCATGCCCGGACTCACGACGTCGCGGTAGTAGACCAGCGGGTTCGGGTCGCGGACGTCCAGGCCGATGGCCTGGCCGGTCACCGCGGGGTCCGTCTGGAACGGCCAGCCTCCGTCCCAGTCGACGAGGACGTCCGCCGGCCTCTCGAGGCGCGGAGGCGTCGTGTCCTGGAACATGACGGCCGTGGTACAGGTCGAGGACTGACCGGTCGGGTCCGTGACCGTCAACCGGATCGCGCCGCATTCGACGCTGCACGCATCGCCCATGTCGACGAACAACACGGGCGTCGGGCTGGTCGGGTCACTGAACCAGGAGTCCGGGTTGTCGTCTTCCCAGTAGTACGTGAGCTCGTCCTGCTCCGGATCGTACGAGGCCCTCCCGTCGAGCGGGCACGTGCTGATGGGGCCGTCGCATTCCACCCACAGGACGTTGCCCGCATCGCAAACGGGCGGGAGCCCCTCGGGTGTGTTGAAGGAGAGTCCGACCGCGACAGCAAGCAGCGCGATCGCCCCCGTGGCGGAAAACTTCATGATGTCCTCCTTGGGGCCGAGGTCAGCACGTCGCGCTCGCGAGCTCGATGCTCGAGGATGTGTTTTCGCGGTGCTGCGAACCTCGGTCGAGTTTCTCGAGAACTGCCGTCACGGTAGCGGATGAGCGCTCGGGAGACCCTTGGGCTCCCTGCCCAGGAGGCCTGGAACAAGTTCGCAGCCGCGTGGGGTTCAGAAGCTCTCGTCGTAGCGCTGCGTGCGGGCGTTCGACACGATGGACCCGCCCTTGGCGAGCCGCTTCCACTCGCCCGACTCGAGGCGGCGCCAGTTCTTGAAGTCGAAGTGCACGCGCTGCACGCCCTTGGTGCGCGAGAGGTCGTGCTCCAGGTTCTCGATCTTCGTCTTGTCCACCGGGATCGAGGAAGAGCCGCCCGTGTGGTGCAGCTCGCCCGTCATCCGGACGATGCCCTTCGTGCACGTGAAGTTCGTCTTCTGCAGGTCGATCCAGTGCTTGGCGACGATCGAGCGTAGGCGCGATCGGATCTGTGTGTCGGACAGATTGTCCATCGGGTTCTCCTGTCGATGCTCGGGTCCACTCCGGCGCCGCGGGCGACGCCGGGGAAGTCTTCGGTGCGCCGCGGGGACCCCCAGCACTCGCGGTTCGTAAGAAGCCGCGCGAGCTGTTCGGTTTGGGTAACCGCCTCCCGCAGAGGCCCTAGAGAAGGTGGAAACGTCTTCCGGCGGCTCCCCGCGTCCCGGTCGACGCGGGGGCGGGCCCCGCCTCGCTCACCGTCCACCGAGGTCGAAACCATGCGTCTTCCCGCGATCCTGCTCACCGTCGCCACGGCTGCCTGCGCCTCCTGCGCGTCGCACTCCGGCGTGTGGATCCCGCCGCGGATCGAACCGGGCGGCGTCGACGCCTCCGCGCGGACCTCGCCCGCGTCCGCGACGACGCACCCCGCACCGGCCGTGCACCCCGCCCGGAGCACCTGGAACCCCGCCGCGGACTCGGCCAGCCCACTCCTCGCCCGCGCGGGCGCGCGCACGGAGCTCCTGCGCAAGCTGCGCACGCAGCGCGTCGGCGGCTATCGCGTCGAGGACGAGGAGAGCCTGCGCGCCACGCTGGCTCCGCTCGCGTCGATCACGGGGCTTCCGATCCACGTCACGCGCGCCGCCGAGGAGGCCGCGCTCGACGCCGGCGTGGTCTTCGACTTCGACCTCGCGAACCCGATCGGCGTGCGCAGCCTGCTCGACCTGGTCGTCGACCAGGCCGGCGGAGCGGTCGGCTGGACGATCCGCGACGACCTCGTGCTGGTGACGACCAAGGCGCTCGCCGAGGGTCCGCCGGTGCTCGCCTCCTACGACGTGCGCGCCCTGACCGTGCCGGTCCGCGACTTCCCCGGCCCGCGCCTGGGCCTCACGGCCTCGGGCTTCGAGTACCAGGAGGAGGAACCGGCCGAGCCGCGCGCCGCGATCGAGGAAGACTCGCTCGTCGACCTGATCCAGGACAACGTCGAGCTCGACTCCTGGAACGAGCCGGACCGCAGCATCGCCGCGCACAACGGCGTGCTGCTGATCCGCCAGACTCCCGGCGTGCACCGCCGCGTGGCGACCCTCTTGGCACGCCTGGGATCGTTCTGAGCTATCGGGGGATCGATTCGAGTCCCGAAACGGTCACGGCGCAACGGTGAACTGCACCGCGTCGGTCAGGTTGTCGCGGTGGAAGCCGTTCGTGGGGTCGCGTTGGATCCACTGGCAGCGCACGGCCTGCCCTGCGGTAAGGAGAGGATCGTTGCCGCCCTGGATGCGGTTGTTGAAGTTTCGGAACATCGCGCCGTCGCAGGGTGGCGAGCCTTGGGAGCTGGAGGACTTCAGCGGCAGTAGGCGTATCACGGGCGGCTTGAGGCAGAGCTTGCCACCGTGGAAGTCGAGGTTGCTCTTCTTGAAGGCGTACATCAAGAAGCCCGCCTCACCTGGCAAGACCTCGTTGGCGTGGATTCGGAAGGGCTCGGTGGGACTCACGGACGGCAAGCCCACGACCGAAAGGAACGGTACACACCCTTGGCTGGTCGTTCTGCCCGTGCAGTACGAAGAAGGAGCGCCCGTGAGAAAAACGTACGCAGAGCCTGAGTCTCGTGCCACGTCGTCGTCGTCAGGCGAAGAGACGACGGTGATCCCCCCGGAAGCACAAACGCTCAAGCCGAAGGCGTCGCCATCCGCCAAGTCGGAAGGGACCAGCTCTGAACCTAGGGCCCAGCCCGAGGGGAGAGGTGAGAAAACGAAAGCAGCACCCCGGCCTCCGGAGGCCAGGGCTCCGACGACAATGTTGCTGCCGTCGATTTCTATCGCGCGATCGGCAAATCGGAACACATCCGTACCGGGAACGAAGATCTTTGCAGTTTCGGTCCAGGCCCCTCCGATACGCTCGAATACGTAGGCCGCACCGCGGTTACCGTCGCCGTTGTCGGCAAAGGCTGCGCCAACGACGAGGTAGCCTGCTCCTAAGGACGTGGATGACCCGAACCTCTGCAAGGTGCCACCGTCGGAGGCGGTGAGCTTTGCTGTTTGAGTCCACACACCCCCGATGTGCTCGAACACGTAGGCTGCTCCGGCATCCGTGCCACGATCATCATCCCAGATCGTGGTCACGCACAAGACATCATCCTCGATGGCCAGTGCCGATCCGAAACGATCCAGAGGCTCGAGATCGCCGGGCACGAGCTTCTGGGTCTCGGTCCAGGAACTCCCGGACTCTTCAAAGACATAGGCTGCTCCCGAGTCCGTACTTAGGTTGCCTGGGTCGAGGTGATCGTCCTGTTGTGCGGCGACCACGATTGTCGTGCCGGAGATGACCGCATTGCCGAACTGGTCAGCGTGCGCACCGTTGTTCGCCCAGAGCTTGTCTTCGAACGTCCACGTCGAACCCGTCCGGGCGAAGACGTAGGCCGACCCTGTCATCACGCCGAACACCTTGTCACACGGAGCACCGACGACGAGCCTTCCCTCCTTCATGGCGAGGGACGCGCCAAAGGCGGATCCCACCTGTAGATCCTGAGGCGCAAGCTCTTGCTCCAGGATCACCTGAGCTCCAGCACGGCGAAAGCAAAAGACGCTTCCGGCATTGTTCGCAACGCTGTCCCGCCAAAACGCACCCGACGCAATGAGGCCATCCTCGACCGCCACCGACGCGCCAAAGTAGTCCTGGTTCGCACCGGCGGGAGCAAGAAGCTTGAAGGACTCCGCAACGACTTGGCTATTGGCCGTCGTGGCGAGCACCAGGAACGCGAGGGTCGCTTCCGTGACCGAGCTGCGAGTAGACATGGCCTGCTACGGACAAACAACGAACTCGATTGCGTTTGTCGCTTCCCGCAGATCCGTTCCGCTCGGGTTGGCAGAGGCTTCGGCGGAATGGGACGCCAGCCACTGCGCATTGACCTGCTGACCGACGAAGAGCTCGACCGGATAGTTCCCGGATTGGATGGTGGAGTTGAAGTCGATACCGATCGAATTTCCGCAAGATGTCGAGCAGGGGGGAGTGCCTGTGATCTCCCAAGCAATCACGATCCTGTGCCATGACTTGACCAGCATGGTTCCTTCGCCGAGTACCATGCTGTCGCGCCCATTGATGCCCCAGAAGAAGGTGCCGCCAACGCCGCAGCCGTTGCCCGACCCGTTGAGATTGTCGGGGACGTCATTGGCGAAGATGATGAACGGGCTGTTCGAAGTCATGCTTGCAGCGCCCGTGAAGCTGAGTGTCGAAACGGGGCATGCTGCATTGAATCCCGTCGGCTCAGGAGTTCCATAGAAAGCATGGTTCAAGCTGAACGGGGCGAAGACGTAGGCTGATCCAGAGTCTACGCCGGCGGCTGTGTCGTCGAGTTCGGCACCGATTGCGAGTCTGGATCCACTCTGGGATACTGCCCGACCGAAGCCTGCCGCGTGCGAGGGAGTTCCGCTCGTGCTTGTGTTTCCGCTGATCAGAATGGGGGTTCGAGGACTCCAGGTAGCTCCGCTCCGATCGAACATGTAAGCCGCCTCGCCCGTGAGGCTTCCAACTACAACCGTGTCACCTTCGATGCTTACACATCGGCCGAACTTCTCACCGTCCGTTCCCGCGGAGGTGCCGTTGTCGTCGAAGGCCAAGAGCTCGTCTTCCAGAGTCCATGTCGTGCCGTCCGTTACGAAGACGTAAGCGGCTCCGTGGTTCGTTCCCGAGAGCCCGGGTGTGTCGTGCTGACACGCTCCGACGACGAGACGCGGGTAGTCCAGGGATACTGAACAGCCGAACTGTCCGTTGATCTGAGCGTTCAGTGAGCCGGCCGAGAGTTCCTGGCTTGGCGTCCATGTAGTCGGACCGTTTCCAGTGAAGATGTGCACGACACCAGAATTCGTCACTCCATTGGGGGCGGGGAGTTCGTCGAAGTCAGCACCCACAATTAGCAGCTCTTCCGTCTCGTCGATCGCCACCGATGCGCCAAACGAGTCCGCCTGAGCTGGATTCTGAGCGAACACCTGTGCCACGGGAGTCGAGCCCCAGGTTGTGGTTCTGCTGAAGACATACGCCGAGCCGACGGAGTTCCCGCCGGACATGGTGCCAATCGCGCCGGCCACCATGAGGTCGCCATCGATGGCAACTGACCCCCCTAGCTGCTCCTCATTCTGGGCCGTGGTGAGGTGCTTCGTTGGGCCAGACCACGCCATGCCGCTGCGGACGTACGTGTACGCGGCTCCACTTGCTGTTCCCGGTCCCCCCACGTCATCGCGTCTCGGTTCGCCGACCACGATGGTGTCGCCGGAGATCGCCACCGCTTGGCCGAGCTGGGCGTTGGACGCGGGCGAGTTTGCGTCCAATGCGTCGATGTGTTCCCAGCGAAGTCCGAGAGGATCTGAGGCGTTCAGGAAGAACACGAAGGCTCCGCCGACGTTCGACCCGGCGCTCGTGTTGAGTTGCGATGCTCCTACGACACACCAGTCTCCATCGATGTCGACGGACTCTCCGAATGTCGACGTACCCGGGGCTGTTGCCTGAATCGGTCGCAACTTCTGCTCTTCGCAGAGCTGAGCGTACGCGCTACCGGTCAGAGAGAGAGAGAGAGAGAGAGAGAGAGAGAGAGAGCACTGCTTGGATGCGCATGGCAATCCTCCTTCGCTTGGGGTTGCTTCGACCGTACCACGGACCTGCGAGTACGGACATCCTTCCAAGAGTTCCAGAACAGGGGCCGCCAGGTCCGAGACCGTGTCGAGCTCGCATGGGTACGGGAGAGTCGGTCTGCGGCGTCCTTGCACACGAGGGCGCATGGTTCACTGGTTACCAAGAAGCGTAGTCGCACTGCGTCCGGCGCGACTCGGGCCCCCGCGGTCCCTTGGCTGGGTCGATGCCGACCCTCCGATCCAAGGCGTGGCCGTTCGCCGCTCTCCTTCTCGCCTCGTGCGCGACGACGATCGACGTCGAGCGCGACGAGTTTCCGCACAGCTTCGCCATCGGGAAGACCGGGCGGTCGGGCATCGGGGAGGTGGGCGGCGAGACGCTCGAGGATCCCGACTTCGAGCGGCAGGTCGCGGTTGCCGAGGAGGCTCTGGAGCTGGCCTTGAGCGAGAAGCCGGGGCGGCGCGTGCTGCTCTACATTCACGGCGGCTTGGTCGGCAAGCACGCGGGGTACGAGAACGTGCAGCGGTTCCTCTGCGACCTGCGGGAGGACGAGGAGTACGGCGAGTACCCGATCTTCCTCAACTGGGACTCGTCCAGGACGTCCTCGTGGACGTCTGGCCTGTTCTCGACCGTGCAGGGCCGGACCAACCGGATCGGCGGCTTGCTCACGTCCCCGTTTCGCCTGGTGGCGGCACTCGGGCGCGCGTTCACGCGGCTGCCCTACACGCTGGTCTGGCAGGGCGCGAAGAACGGTGCCGAGGTCGTGCGCGGGATCCCGGTGCTCGAAGTTCCCGACCACTGGGAGGGCCAGGTGCTGCGCGCACACGGCGAGCCGCAGCCCTCGTTCGCGAGCCGTTTCGTCCTGCCCGTCGTTCCCGGAGCGCTGCGCATCGTGACGACACCGCTGGCGGACACCTGGGGGGTGACGGCGTATCGGGACATGCGGCGAACGGCGCACCAGGCGATGCTGCGCGACGCTCCCAGCATGCTGGATGCCGAGCTGCGGCCCCGCGCGCCGGACGGGCTCGAGGCGGGCGCTCTCGAGCTCCTCGCCCAGATGCTGCTGTCGATGATCGCGCGCGGGGAGGACTTCCGCATCACCGTCGCCGCCCACAGCATGGGCGCGCACATCGCGAACGAGCTGCTCGCGCGCTATCCCGAGCTGCCCGTCGACAAGGTGCTCTTCATGTCGCCCGCGTGCTCGTTCCGGGAGTTCTCCTCGACCACGCTCGAGTTCGTCCGTCACACCGTCGAGGACGACGCGCGTCCCAACTGCAAGTTCTACTGCCTGACGCTCCACCCGCACCGGGAGCAGACCGAGAAGGCGCTCGGCGGCGTTCCGCCCCACGGCAGCCTGCTGGTCTACATCGACGACTACATCACCGACCACCACTCCGTGACCGACCTGACGCTGGGCGCCTGGAACAACGTGATGCGCGCTCTGCCCACGCTGCGGTTCCACCGGTGCGACGCGCGCTGCGCGGTCGACTGCAAGAAGCGCGAGGTGCGCGAGCTCCTGCACTTCAGGATGTTCGAGTGGGATTCGCACGCCACGGGCCACGGCCAGATCGACAACTGCAGGATCTGGCGGCCCGAGGAGTACTGGCAGGCCACGGACAGCGCGGACTGCGAGAACCACGCCCACCGCCTGGACGGTCCGTGGCACGATTCGTCACGATAGGCCCATGAAGGGCATCCGGCAGAGCGCGATGCAGCGCCTCCAGGGCGAGCCGTACTTTCGCTGGCGCGGGGGCGACGTCTCGCGCATCGAGGGGTTGACCGACGGCGTGTTCGCGCTCTCGCTGACGCTCTTGATGGTGACGCTCGAAGTGCCGAGCACGTACGACGAGATGCGGCTCGCGTTCCAGCAGCTGCCGGCGTTCCTCGCGTGCTTCGCGGTGCTCGTGTGGTGCTGGTACCACCACTTCATCTACCACCGGCGTTACGGGCTCGAGAACGTGCCGGCGGTGTTCCTGAACGCGGCCTTCCTGTTCCTCGTGCTGCTGTACGTGTTCCCGCTGAAGTTCCTGTTCACGCTGCTCCTCGGGCGCTTCCTGGGCCTCGGGCAGGCGGGGATGCCGTCGATCGGCGCGGACCAGTGGCCCGAGCTCATGCTGATCTACAGCGGCGGGTTCACCGGGATCTTCCTGCTGCTCGCCGGCATGTACGCGTACGCCTGGCGCCGGCGGGACGTGTTCGAGCTGGACGAGGCGGAGCGCTTCGTCACGCGCGCGGCGATCCAGAGCCACCTGCTGTCCGCCGCCGTCGGCGTCGTCTCGCTGACGCTGCTCGCGATCGACGGAGCCCTGGCGCCCTTCTCCGGGATGATCTACGCGCTCATGGGTCCGCTGCACGGAGTCCGTGGCTACTGGACGGGGCGCGCGTTTCAGCGGGTGCGCGAGAGGAGCGGCGCCGCGCGGGTCGCCGGCTCGGCGGGCGCCGAGCCCGGCCCGTAAGTTATTATTTGTCAGTAAGTTACGCTTCGACTAGCGAACTCGACGGGGGGATTTTGCTAGTCTCTTCGGCCGTCCATGCCCAACGCGCACGACACTCCCGAGTCCCGCGGCTCCGCGCCGGTCCCCGTCCGGACCGCGCCGGCTTCCGCGGGCGGCTCCCAGGCCCCCGCGGCGTCCGCCCGGACGCCGACGGCCGCGGGCCGCAAGCCCGCCTGGCTCAAGGTCGCCCTGCCCGGCGGCGAGGGCTACACGCGCCTCAAGCAGCTCACGAAGGAGCTGAAGCTCCACACCGTCTGCGAGGAGGCGCGCTGCCCCAACGTCGGCGAGTGCTGGAAGGGTGAGCACGCCACGATGACGATCATGGTGCTCGGCGACGAGTGCACGCGGCGCTGCCGCTTCTGCGCCGTGAAGACCGTCGAGCGCGCGGCGCCGCCCGACCCCGACGAGCCGGTCCACGTGGGCGAGGCCGTGGGGCGCATGGCGCTCGACTACGTCGTGCTGACCAGCGTCGACCGCGACGACCTCGAAGACGGCGGTGCCGGCCACTACGCGGACTGCGTGCGCGCGATCCGCGCGCGGGCCCCGAAGACCGTGATCGAGACGCTGATCCCCGACTACGTCGGCGCGGATCTGGCGCGGCTCATGGAGGCGCGCCCCGACGTCCTCGGCCACAACGTCGAGGTCGTCGACCGCCTGCAGCGGCGCATCCGCGACCCGCGCTGCAGCTTCGAGGGCTCGCTCGAGGTCTTGCGGCAGGCCAAACGCCTCGACCCCGCGGTGTTCACGAAGTCCTCCCTGATGGTCGGCCTCGGCGAGACCGAGGACGAGGTCCAGGACGCGTTCGAGCGCCTGCGCGCCGCCGACGTGGACTTCCTGACCGTCGGGCAGTACCTGCGTCCCACCGCGAACCACGCTCCCGTGCGCGAGTACGTCACGCCGGAGCGCTTCGAGGCCCTGCGCCACGCCGCCCTGGACCTGGGGTTCCGCTACGTCGCCTCCGGTCCCCTGGTGCGGTCCAGCTACAAGGCCGGCGAGTTCTTCGCCGCGCGACTCGTGCGCGAGCGTCGCGGCCCCGCGCCCAGCCCGGAAGTCCCGTCGGAGAAATCAGCATGACCGCCACGCAGCCCGTTTCCGTCATCGAGGCGGACGGAACGACCAACGGCCACGAGCCGGGCCTCTCGAAGGACGAGCTCCTGCACTGCTACCGGACCATGCTGACGGTCCGCGCCTTCGACGACACGTGCATGAAGCTGCAGCGCTCGGGCCGCATCGGCTTCTCGATCCCGAACAAGGGCATCGAGGCGACGCAGGTCGGCGCCGCCAGCGCGATGCGCAAGACCGACTGGCTGTTCCCGAGCTACCGCGACTTCGGCATGGCGCTGTACCACGGCGTCGAGCCCCTCGCGATGATGGACAACATGTACGGCAACGCGAACGACACCTCGAAGGGTCGTCAGATGCCCGTGCACTTCAGCTTCCTCGATCCGATCCGCTTCTTCTCGATCTCCTCGCCGATCGGCACGCACATCCCGCAGGCCGTCGGCGCAGCGTACGCGATGAAGTACCGCGGCGAGGACCACGTCGCGCTGGTCAGCTTCGGCGACGGCGGCACGTCGAGCCTCGGGTTCCACTCGGGGATGAACTTCGCCGCCGTGTGGAAGGCGCCGGTCGTGTTCCTGTGCCAGAACAACGGCTGGGCCATCTCGTGCCCCTCGGACGAGCAGACGGCCTCCGACGGCTTCGCGATCAAGGCGCAGGCCTACGGCATGCCCGGGATCACGGTGGATGGCAACGACCTGCTCGCCGTGCGCCAGGTCGTGGCCGAGGCCGCCGAGCGCGCGCGCGCGGGCGAGGGCCCGACCCTGATCGAGGCGCGTACGTTCCGCATGGGCGGCCACTCGACCTCCGACGACCCGACGCGCTACGTCCCC
>CAYGPA010000116.1:9820-11865 GCA_964351535.1 uncultured Planctomycetaceae bacterium | reverse complement strand
AGCTGCAGGATCTCGGCGATGAGCGCGTTGTTGTCGTGCTCGTCGCCGTTGTCGCCGCGCGAGTAGTACGTGCGCCAGACCTTCTCGCGCAGGTCGCGCTCGTCGGAGTACGTCAGGAACGGGTCCATCGACGAGCGCGTGTTCGTGACGGCGTACTCGCCGTCACGATCCCGCTCGGCGGCCGCCGCGGCCGCGGCCTGAACGAACGAGCTGGGCAGCCCGCCGAGCTGTTCCTCGTCGAGGTAGAGGGCGTACCCCTCCTCGTCGGCCAGCACGTTGTTGCCGAACTGCGTGTGCAGCTCCGCGAGGCGCTTGTTGATCGCGGCGTAGCGCTCCTTGGCCGCGCCCTCGAGCGTCGCGCCGTTCTTCGCGAACCCGTTGTACGTCAGCCACACGAGCCGCTTCTGGTCGTCGCGCAGCCGCTCCATCTCGTCGCCCTCGTACACCGCGCGCACGCGCGCGAAGAGCGCGGCGTTCTGCGTGATCTTCGAGTTGTACTCGGAGAGCTTCGGCACCATCTCGCCCTGGATCTCGCGGAACTCGGGGCTCGAGAGGTTCGAGCTCCAGATCCCGAAGTAGGTGAACACCCGGTTCAGGTCGCGCCCGGAGCGCTCCAGCGCCTCGATCGTGTTCACGAACGTCGGCGGAGCCGGGTTCTGCGCGATCGCGTCGATCTCGGCCAGGTGCAGGTCCATCCCGGCCTCGAGCGCCGGCTTCAGGTCCGCGAGGCGCGCCTCGTCGAAGGCCGGGACGCCGCCGTAGGGACCGTCCCACTCGGCGATCAGCGGGTTGCTCATGTTCGATTCGAGGGCGTTCGTGCGTTCGTTGGACCGGCAGGCGGCGACGAGGGCCGTCGCGCCGACGAGGAGGGAGAGGGTGCGAAGAGAGGTCATGTCTGGATGGGCTCCTGGGCTTGGAAGCGCATCAGGATACGGCCCTGTCTGGCCGACGCCACCGCGGTCGGGTACGGGCCGCGCAAAGTTGCGGGCAGGCCCCTGAGAGACGGTCTCAGCGTCGGTCCGCGCGCAGGAACCAGGTTTCCATGCCATGGGCCGCGAGGAGTTCGCTGGCCTCGATCACGCGCTGCCAGGGGACGCCGGGGTCGGCCTCCAGGTAGCACCACTCCGCCATCGACTCGCCGACGTGACGTCCGAGCTCGGCGACACTCGCGAAGCGCTGAACCTCGCGCCGCGGCGACGTGTCGACCATCTCGCGCCACCACAGGCGAATCGCGGGGTCGCCAGGCGGGCCGACTTCGCGCACGTGGAGATCCATTCTGTCTCGGAAGCAATCGCTTGCTCCCAGGACCGGCACGTGCGCGGGCAGCACGCCGAGGTCGCCGGTCGCAGCGCGCGTGCCGATGAAGATGTCGCGCGCCACTATGGGGTGATCCATCAAGTCGTCGAGCAGCTCCTCGACATGCTCGAACGGGGTCCTGGCGTCGACCCAGAGCTCGATCGGGCTCAGCACGAGGAACTCGGGAGTGTCGTCGTCGAGATGCACGCGCGGGACGTTCGCGAGTCGCTCGGCGATCCACGCCCTGCGCTCGACGTCTCCGGCGTACGACTGGCCTTCGACGAGCAACTCGCCGTCGGCGAGCAGCTCGAAGCGGGGCAGGACATCGCCGAGTGGCTGCACGTTCCCGCGCGCTGCGAGGGCCGGCTCGAGGCCCGTATCGAGCGGCCTTGCGGGTGAGCACGCAATTGCAACGAGCACAGCCAGAAGAGTCGCGCGCGTCATCCCTCGTCTCCCAGGGGCGAGAAGGAGGCCGTGAGGCTCTTCGAGGCCAGCAGGTCCAGGACCTCGACGACGTCGGACCAGCGCGTCCCGGACGAGGCGTGCACGTAGACGCGATCGACTTCGGGGTCGACCAGCGTGCGGAGTGCTTGGAAGCTGGTCGTGCGCAGTTCGCTTCGTGCTCGATCTGGGCTCCAGGTGGTCCCGGGGAGCCGCTCGAGCCACCAGACTACGATTGTCTGTCCGGCGGACACATCGAGAGTTCGAACCTCGACGTGCTCGGCGAGCGTGTCTTGGCTCGGGTGCCC
>CAYGPA010000116.1:0-9809 GCA_964351535.1 uncultured Planctomycetaceae bacterium | reverse complement strand
GAGGTCGAGCCACCGTGCCTTGTTGCCCTTCCCTCGCACGGCCACACGGTTTCTCCCGGTACCGAGATGGAACGCTCGAAGCGTGGAAGTCAGGAACGCCACGTCCTCGAAAGAAGCATCTTGGTCGATCCGAAGGTGCACTGGAACTGCCCTGGAGAAGTTGCAGTACGTGACCCCCGCGGTGTCCTTCGTTGCGAGACGTGCGAGTCGGGTAGCAAGTGCCTCCCGATCGGCTTGCCACTCCTTCGCCGGCAGCTCGAAGGAGGCGCCGACGAGCGTTCCGTCGGCGTCGAGCTCGAGCAGGCACGAGTGAAGGTACTCCTTCGTATCGAGCTCTCGTCCGTTCTCGGCCGACGCCAGCTCGACGCGTTGTGAACATGCCCAGGGAGTAGGCGCGCACGCACCGGCGAGAACCAGGCAGGCAGAGATTCGCAAGGCCGTTGCCACGACCCGAGGGTAGGCCAGGACAGGCCGTTGCGCGTCCCTCGCGCCCGAATCGGCCGCTAGCGTCGCCGCACGCGGGTCTCGAAACTCTGCGTGCCCTCCACGTCGCGAACCTCGATCGTGGTCGGCGGCACCTCGAGCAGCCCGGCGCCGCCGTGCACGATCCACGTTCCGGCGGGCACCTCCAGGCGGAAGTGGCGCGTGCGCGGGGCGGTTGCCGCGATCTCGCGCATGCCGCGGTTCACCTGGGGGCGGTTCGGTGCGCGTGGAACGAGCTCGTCGGGCGGGGAAACGCGCAGGCTCGCGCGCAGCGCCGAGTCCTCGTCGCGCAGTCCGCTCACGACCACCTCGATCGTCCGCCACGGGGCCAGGCGCAGCTCGCGCCGGACTCCCGGTGACCAGGCGCCGACGTCGAGCAGCTGGAAGCCGCGGTCCGACGGGGAAGAGCCGAAGAGGCCGCCGAGCTCGGTGTTCGCGGCGAGCATCAGACGCGGAGGCAGCTCGCCCTCGAACCGCACGATCCCGTCGGCTTCGACGCGACCCTCCCAGCCCCAGGTCTCGCCGTCGACCGGTATCAGCAGCGCGTCGGTGCCCTCGGCGACCGGCGCGCCGTCGGCCTCGAGCAGGCGGATCGTGAGCTCGCTGCGCGCCGCGGGCTCGTCCGCCACCTCGACGTACCCGAGGTCCGCCAGCGTCGCGGAGCGGTCGGGGGCGCGCGCGGTGCTGGGCTCGGCGGGCGCGGGCGGCGCGCGCTCCTCGCGCGCCGTCGCGACGGCGGTCGGTTCGTACGGCTCCAGCTCGCGCGGATCGACGACGACCTCGAAGCGCGCCGCGGACCCCGGTGTCGGACGCACGGGGCCGAGCACGCGGCCGGGGATCCGCTGCCGCGCGGCGTTCGCGTACACGGTGATCCAGTAGGGCTCGTCGGTCACGACGGGCAGGTCCACGTCCACGGGCGCGCCGTCGAGCTCGACCTCCACGCTGGACCCGAAGCCGCAGCAGCGGCCGTAGCGGTCCTTGACGGCGATCGCCTCGACGCCCGCGCGGCAGGCACACACCCTCACGCGCAACGTCTCGCCCGGCGGGAGTTCGCCGCCGGCGGTGAGGGCGAGGCGCACGCGCACGCGCGGCTGGGGCCGTAGAGCCACGACCAGGGGCTCCGCGGGGAAGCCCTCCGGCAGGTCCACGTGTCCGGGCAGATATCCGCGCGTGAAGACATCGACGGCCCGCACGTCGCGCGGCGCTAGGTCGGTCGAGAGGCGCAGAAGGCCGTCGGCGTCGAGGGTCTGCGCCAGCTCCAGCAGCTCGCCGTCCGCCGTGGTGACGACGACGTTCGCGCGTCCGAACAGCGCCACGAGCGGATAGCGCCCGTACTGCCGCAGACTCGGGCCGAACGCCGCCGTGTCGACCCGTTCTCCGTCCGGTCCGCGCAGATCGAACGTCAGCACGTCCGCGATCGGAAGGGCGAGCCGGAGGTCGCTGCGCACGCCGGCGGGCTTCACGTCGCCGGGCGCGGGAAAGCGCGCGCGCCCGCCGGCGAGAGTCCAGACGGTCAGCATGCGGCGAGTCGAGCTCCACGGCGCTTCGATCCGGAAGGCTCCTTCGGCGTCCGTCAGCGACTCGCCGGGCGTGAGCTCGAAGCCGGCGGCTCCGGGCAGGACCGGGCCCCGTGGGGTTCCGGCGAAGTCCGTGCGCTCCGGGTTCGCGCTGACCAGCGCGCCGGCCACGGGGCGGCCGCCGCCGTCGACGACGACGCCCGCGTACACGACCGCGCGGGGCACGACGACCTCGCCCACGTCGAGCTCCTCGCCCGTGCGCACGACGCCCGCGGCCGTGACCAGGGGCCAGGAGCCGAAGCGCTGCGATCGGAACGTCAGGCGCTGCGCGAGCCACGTCTCGGGGCGCGGCTCCCCGTCGACGATCCAGACGCCGCGCGGCAGCTCGCCGACGGCGTCGACGACGAACCGGCCGTCCGCGTCCGTGCGCGCGACCGTCTCCAGCGGCCCGGGCGGCCCGGCCCGGTACGCGCAGGGGCCGCCGAACAGCGCCACGTCGAGTCCGGCCACCGGCGTCCCGAGGTCGTCCACCGCGCGGCCGACGATGCGTCCGCCGCGGCCGACGCGCACCTCGAGGGCGCGGCGCTCGTCCGCGCGCAGCCACACGGCGCCGAAGCCGATCGCGTGCGGCGGGCGGCGCGCGGACTGCACGAGGATCGTGTTCGCGGGCAGATTTCCGACGCGAGCCTCGCCGCGCTCGTCGGCGGTACCGCGCTGGAACAGCTGGTTGCCGTGGCGCTCCTTGAAGACGCAGAACTCGAGGCCCGCGAGCGGGGTCCCCGTGTCCGCGTCGACGAAGCGCAGGTCGAGGACTCCGCCGGGAGCCGGGTCCGTCGACGGAGCCGCGGCGAGCGCCTCGCGCGCTCGTTCGGACGGTTCGGCGACGGCGGGAGGGCTTCCGCCGGCGCGAGCCGTGGAGAGCAGGGCCGCGGGCTGCGAGCTCGCGAGCTGCGCACCGGAGCCGGCGGGCGCGGGAGCCCGCGCGAGCTGCACGCCGAGGGCGAGCGCCCCGGCCGCGGCCGCGACTCCCGCCAGGAGCGGCGTCCACGCGAACTTGCCCGGGTCCGGGGCGAGCGCGGCCAGCGGGGTGAGGGCGCGCAGCCACGCCTCGCGGCCGCCCGCCCGCGCATCGAGGCGCGCGCGCAGCAGCACCAGACCGCGCGCGAGGTGCGAGCGCACGGTGTTGCGCGGCAGGTTCAGCTCCTCGGCGATGCGCGCGGGGGAGAGGTCGCGGTAGTAGCGCAGCAGCAGCGCCGTGCGGTAGGGCTCGTCGAGCTCCAGCACGCGGGCCGCGAGGTCGTGCTGCAGGGAGGCCTGCTCGAGGACCTCCGCGGCCGAGGGCACGCGCGGGTCGCGCGCGGCGCGCCGCTCGCGGTCCGCGCGCGCGGTCTCCGAGCGCCCGGTCTGCTGCGCGACCCGTCGCGCGGCCGTCGCGAGCCAGCCGCGCAGGTTGTCGCGCCGGCGGGGAGGCGTCTCGAGCGCGCGGGCCCAGGTCTCCTGGGCGACGTCCTGCGCGCGGTCGGGGTCGTGGACGAGGCGGGCGGCGAGCCGGCGCAGCCAGTCGGCGTGCGCGAGCAGCTCTTCGGGCGAGATCGGACGGGCGCCGGCGTTCATGTCCTCCGGAGTGCAGCGGACGACGGATCGGACGCAGGGGTTCCAGGAATCCCGTGCGCGGAGCGACCGTCGACGACGTCGATCGTAGCAGCCCGTCGAAGAGGGGCTCCAGATGTCCAGGCCGCGGCCTCCGCGTCGGCGTGGCGCCTGCGGACGCGGGCGAATCGTCGATCCGGCGAGGCTCCCAGGTGCCGCACCGGAGTGGAGGACGCGGGTCGGACGCGGGGGGACTCCCTCGACGGGCTGCAAGCCCTGAGAGAAGCGTACCGCTCCACCGGACGGCTGCGCTTCGCTCGGAGGCACCGCGTTCGCGCGATCCGGTGGGGCGGAGCGCTTCTTCCGGGGCGCGCCGCGTCCCGCCGGAGGAGCGCCGGTTGCGCCGCGTCAGCTTCCCGAGAAGAGTCGGCCCAGGGGGTCGGGGAGGCCGCCGAGGACCAGCGTGAACGCGCGGCGGCCGTCGGTGCGCAGGTTCTGCAGCTCCGTGCGCAGGGGGTCCTCGACGCGCGTGCGCAGTCCCGCCTCGGTGGCGGCGGCGGTCGGGGGCACGGCGCCGGCGAGCCGCTCGATGCCGAGTCCCTCGCGGCGGAACGCGACCTCGGCGACCCAGTCGGAGCCCGGGAACGAGTCGGCGGACAGCGTGGGGGCCGGCGGCGGCGGCGCGTCGAGCCAGAGGTCGCGGGTGCCGAAGATCGCGAGGACCGCCGCGGCCGCGGCGAGCCAGCCGGCGCCGCGCGCGAGCGCGAAGGCGCGACGCGGCATCCGTCCGCGGTCGGTCGTCGGCGCATCGGGCGCGGCGGGCGCGACGGGGGGCTCGCGCTCGAGGGCCGCGAGCACATGGTCGACGAGCTCGCGGCGCGCGGGGACGCGCAGCGTGTTCGCCTCGGCGCGCAGGCGCGCTTCGAGCGGGGTTTCCAGCGTGCGGTTCGCGCTGGAGCCGGGAGCGGGGTGCAGGTTGCGCTCGTTCATGGCAGGGAGCCTCCGGTGGAGCGAAGGGCGGCGGCGGTCGAACCGTGCGCGAACGCGGGAGGCACGCGCTCGGTGCCCGCGGAGCCCGGGGGAGGCTCCAGGAGCTTACCCAGGCGCTCGCGCGCCCGGAAGAGCCACACGCGCACCGTGGCGGAGGGGCGCTCCAGCACGGCGGCGATGTCCTCGATCGAGAAGTCCTCGGCGTAGCGCAGCCAGAGCGCGGAGAGCTGCTCCTCGTTCAGCTCGCGCTTCGCGAGCGCCCAGAGCCGGCCGTCCTGCTCGCGTTCCGCGAGCGCTTCGCCGGGATCCGGGACGGCCGAGACGCCGGGTTCGTCCGGCAGCGAGACGTCCGCCGGACGGCGCCCCACCGTGCGGTAGTGGCTGGCCGCGAGGCGCCGCGCGACCGTGAAGAGCCACGTCGAGAAGTGCCAGTCGGGGCGGTAGGTGTGCAGCTTGCGCCACGCGCGCAGGAAGGACTCCTGCGTCAGCTCTTCCGCATCTTCACGCGAGGCTCCGCGCAGGCAGAGGAAGCCGTGCAGCGGATCGGCGAAGCGCTCGACCAGCCGGCCGAAGGCCTCGCGCGAGCCGGCCTGCGCCGCGCGCACGAGCTCCGGAGTCGGAGCGTCCGCACCGAGGCTTGCTGCAGGCCTCGGTGCGTTCACCCGCGGTGTCTTTCGAGTCGCGCGCGGCACGGGGTCGCTAGTACTCGAACTCGTAGCGCTTGTCGGTGCGGAGGATGACCTCGTCGTCGCCGTCGGCGTCGACCTCGTAGACGACCTGGCCGTGTCCCGCGACCTCTTCGATCAGGCGCAGGATCGTGTCCACCTCGTAGGCGAACGACACGGACACGGTGCGGTCGACGGTCTGGAAGCCGAGCTGTGAGAGCAGGTCGAGGAAGGGCTCGGCCTCCGGCTCGTCGGAGGCGGCGAGGTTCAGCAGCGCGATGCCGCCCTGCAGAACGGAGGCCATGTTGTTCGCGTCCTCCTTCGTGGCCGCGGTCAGGGACAGGTTGCCGACGAGCGAGTTCCGCTGCTCGCCGACGTCGAACACGATCTGCTGCGCGAGGCGCGCGACCTGCGAGGCCGGCTTGATTCCCTCGAGCTGGCTCAGGCCGTCGGCGGTCGCGGCGAAGAAGAACGAGCCCGCGGTCGGGCGCGCCGCGATGGAGGGCTGCGTCGCGGCGGCGAGGCTCGTGCCCTGCCCGTGAACGGTGCGGATGGCGCGACCGAGCTCGGTCGTGTCCGAGGCGGCGACGAACGTCGTGCGCAGACCGTCCGCCGAGCGCACGGGGTGGACGAACATGCGGTCCTTGCCGCCGGGCTCGCCGATCCCGGTGACCTCGAAGCCGTCGACGAGACCCAGCGAGACCTCGACCTCGCCCTCGGACAGCTCGGGGAGGAGCGACAGGGCGCCCTCGGCCGCGCTCGAGGTCGAGAGCAGCAGCACGCCGCGCTCGGGATCCTGCACCTCCCCGAACATCGTGATGGAGTAGAGGTCCTTCATCGGATCGAGGCCCGTGCGCTGCCGGATCTCCGCCAGGCCTTCATCGAGCTCGGCCCGGAACTCGGGGTTCTCGAGGAAGCTGCCGACGAGCTTCGAGCGCAGCGCGGCCTCGATGTCGAAGTGCACGAGCCAGCGCGCGGAGGCGGGCACGCGCGAGCGGTCGAGGGGGTCGGCCAGGCCGGGGGTCGCGAGGGTGAGACCGGCCAGGGCCAGCAGGGTGAATCGACGCATGGTTTTCCTCCGGATCGGGAGTGGTCGGTCCGGTCGGCGCCGGACGGGCGGGGGAGTTCGTGAACAGGCGTGGTTACGTCGGCTGGACGGCGTGCGTTTCGGAGCGCGGGGGATTTCCTGGGATCTCTGCCCCGCCTCGCCGCGAGACGGAGCGAGGAGGTGCGAGACCTGCCCGAGGGGTCGGAACTGCCCGCGCGCCCGCGCCGGAGCGGCCGCCGCGGGCCTCCGAACCGGAAAGGCCTGCGCGGCGCCTGCGAGCGAGCGACCGTCACCGCGGGCAGAAATCCCGTCGAGACCGAGATCTCCGCCCCGGACTCCGCAACCGACGTGCCCGCTCCTCGCGACGCCCGCGTCGAGCTGCGACGATGCCGCCCATGCAACCCCCGAGCTCGCCGGCGGTCGCCACCGCCCTCGACGCCTGGCTGCGCGCGGGAGCCGACGCGGCGCGGATCCCGCCGGAGCTGTCCTCATGCGTCGAGCTCGGCACGGAACTCTGCCCCGGCCAAGTCGTCGCGCTCCGTCTGCGCGACGCGGGCCTCGAAACTCTGCCCGAGTCGCTCGAGGGACTGTCCGCGCTGCGCGAGCTCGATCTCTGCGGAAATCGAGTGCGGGCGCTTCCCGACGCCGTCGGGCGCCTGCCGCACCTGCGCGTGCTGCGCCTGGACCGCAACCGCGTGGCCGAGCTGCCCGCCGCCCTCGCCGGGTGCGCGGAGCTGGCCGAGCTGCACGTCGACGGGAACGCCCTCCAGCGCTTGCCGGAGTGGATCGGCGGTCTCGGACGGCTCGAGGTGCTGCACGCCTACGACAACGCTCTGACGGAGGTTCCCGGGACGCTCGCCGGGCTCCCGGCCCTGCGCGACCTCGGCCTGGGTCGCAACCGCCTCGCGGCGTTGCCGGACGTCGTGCCGCGGCTCTCGACCCTCGAGGCGTTGAACCTCGGCGAGAACCGTCTCGAAACTCTGCCCGCGGGCCTCGACCGCCTGACGCATCTGCGCATGCTCGACGTGGGGCACAACCGCCTGGAATCTCTGCCCGCGGCGATCGGGGAGATGCGGGCGCTCGACCGCTACCTGTACGCGAGCCACAACCGCTTGACGCGCCTGCCGCCCGAGCTGGGGCGGCTGCGGCGGCTCGCGTACCTGAACGTGTCGGACAACGCGCTCGATACTCTGCCCGCGGAGCTCGGGGAGCTGCAGGCGCTGCGCGAGCTGAGGCTCGCGGGGAACCGCCTCGAAACTCTGCCCGGGGCGATCCCGCACCTGCGCGGCCTGCGCGAGCTGCACCTGCGCGGGAGCGGACTCGCGAGACTCGGGGCAGAGATCGGTCGCCTGCCGGAGCTCGAGCACCTCGACCTGCGCGCGAACCCGCTGGCGGAGCTGCCGGACGAGCTCGCGCGGCTGCCGCAGCTGCGCCGGCTGGACCTGCGCTGGTTGAAGCTCGTGCGCGAGCCCGCGGGCCTGGACGAGCTCGCCGCGCGCGGCTGCACGATCTTGCGCTGAGCTCGCGGCGCACGCGGAGCCAGGTCGGCGCGGCGCCGGGTGGACGCAGCCCCAGGTGGACCCGGCGCCGGGGAGCGGCTACGCCGTGGGGGCCGTCTCGAGGAACGCGTCGAGCGCGGCGTTCTCGGGCGCGTTCTTGCGCCAGGCCGCGAAGACCGGGAACTCGACCTTCGGCGACGTCAGCGGCCGCGCGGCGATGCCGCGGCCCTTGGGCCCGTCGGGGTCGAGCGAGGGCACGAGCGAGAAGCCCAGACCGGACTCGACGAAGCCGAGAATCGTCTCGGCCGAGCCCGCCGACACGATGCGGCCCGGGACCGTGTCGTGCAGGCGCAGCGCCTGCATCTGCAGCTCGTGCGCGAACAGGCGCTGGTTGTAGGCCACGAAGGTCTCGCCCGAGAGCGCCGCGATGTCGATGCGCTTGCGGCGCGCCAGCGGATGGGTCGACGGCAGCACGAGGCAGCCGTGCAGCGTGGCGACGTGCAGCGTGGCCACGTCGTCGGGCACCTGCGGCAGGTGGTCGACCAGCAGGTCGAGCTGCCCGCCGCGCAGGCCCTGGAGGTCGGGCACGATGCACTCGTGCAGCTCGATCTCGAGCCCCTTCGACTTGCGCTGCAGGCGCTTCAACCACGCGGGCAAGAGCTGGCGCAACAGCATCGGCGCCGCGCCGATCTCGAGCCGTCCGCCGAGCTCGCCCGACTGCACCGCGCGCACGACGGCCGGCAGCTCGGTGAAGAAGGGCCCGACGAACTCGTAGAGCTTCTGCCCCGCGGGCGTGAGCTGCACGCGATCCTTGGCGACGCGCTCGAAGAGGTCGATGCCGAGCTCCTGCTCGAGCTTCTTGACCTGCTGGTGCACCGCCGGCTGCGTGATCGGGTAGGGAAACGCGCGCGCCGCCCGCGCGTACCCGCCGGTGCGTGCGACCCAGTAGAAGCCTTCGAGCCGGTGGAGCTGGATCACGAGGTCGACTCCCGCGCCGTGTCGGCGCCGTGGATGTGCCGCAGGTCGGGAAACTCCGTGCAGACGGCGTGGACCCAGATGTACGCGTGCTGGAACGCGGCCGCGAGCGCCGCGGCCTTCGAGGCCCACAGCAGGGCGGGAATCCAGAGCAACAGGAAGACGTAGGCGTACATGGCGTTGGAGGTCCAACGGTAGATCCCCTCCCGCACCGGTGGCAAGGCCGCGACGCGCGGATCGAAGTGGTCGGCGCCGAACGCGCGCCGGAACCCGAAGTAGCGCGCGACGGAGTAGGCGGCGTAGAGCGCGGGGATCGCCAGGATCCCCGCGAGCGTCCAGAGGAGCGGAGCCGCGAGCGGCAGAGTTCCCCGATTGGCGATCGCGAGCGGCACGATCAGCAGCGGCCGCGCGAGGATCAGGACCGTGAACCCCGCGGCGTAGAGCGGGAACGCCGCCTTTCCCAGCACGCGCGACAGCGAGCCGCGGTGCAGCTCGAGCCGCCAGGCGACGACGACGTACACCTGGTGGACGACCGCCGCAGCGACCGAGGCGGCGAGCCACGCGCCGGTCGAGACTCCGGCGAAGGACCCCGCGAGGACGCCGTCGAGTCGCGTCGAGGCCCACACGGCCGCGAGCAGGACCGCGAGCCAGAGCGCGTGCCTTCCCTGCCGCTCGAACATGGCCCGGACCCTCCTTCGCCGATTCGCTCCGCCCTACGACCCGCGCTTCAAACGGTGACCGGACGCCCGAGCTTCGCGGTGACGACCTCGGCGATCTTGTCGAAGAGCTTGTGCCCGTCGCGATCGTCGACCCACGCCTCCTGCGCCGCGTCCCACCCGTAGTGCCACGCCCGCGCCCCCGCGGCGAACCACATCTGGTCCGCAGCCGCCTGCCGGTTCAGCACGAAGCGCGCCCCGTCGGCGAACTCGAACGTGACGACCCCGTCCGCCTCGACGTAGTCCAGCTCGTCCGGATCGAACCCCTCGAGCCACTCGACCACCCGCGTGAGGCACGCGTCGGCGAGGCGTGTGTACATCTGCTG
>CAYGPA010000115.1:10696-11893 GCA_964351535.1 uncultured Planctomycetaceae bacterium | reverse complement strand
GCGGCCCCGACGGCGCGCTGTACGTCGTCGACATGTACCGCGGCGTGATCCAGCACCGCGTGTTCATGACGAGCTTCCTGCGCGCGCAGGTCGAGGCGCGCGGCCTCGCGGCGCCGATCGGCCTGGGCCGCATCTGGCGCATCCGGGCCGCGGACGTGCAGCCCGTTTCCGAGCTGCCGTTCGCCGACGCGAGCTGGACCGCGCTGGCGCGGCTCCTCGACCACTCGGACGGCTGGTGGCGCGACACGGCCCAGCGCCTGTTCGTCGCCGAGGGGGCGGCCGACCCAGACGCGACCGCCGTCCTGCGCGAGCTGCTCGCGGACGGCGCGACTCCGCTGGGTAGGCTGCACGCCTTCTGGACGCTGGAGGGGCTCGGCGCGCTGCGGCGCGACGACGTGCTCGCGGCGCTGGCCGACGAGGACGAGCGCGTGTCGACCGACGCGCTGCGCCTCGCCGAGTCCTGGCTGCGCCGCGCGGACGAGGACGTGATCGCGCGCGTCGCGGAGCGCGGCCAAAGCGGCGGCCCGCTCGCGCGCCACCAGGCGCTGCTGTCCCTCGGCGAGGGAGCGAACGAGCCCTGCGACCGCGCGCTGCTCGCGCTGCTCGCCGACGACGCGTCCACGCCCGAGCGCCGCTCCGCGGCTCTGTCGGGCCTCGCCGGCCGCGAGCTCGAGTGCCTGAACGCGCTGCTGGGCCCCGGACGCTCGAACGACTCCGCTCCGGCGGCGCCCGCCCCGGACGGGGACCGCGAGTCTCCGGGCGCCGGCCTGCGCGTCCCGCTTCGCGAGCGCTGGCGCGATCCCGCCGAGGGTCGCGACGTCTTCGTGCGCTTGCTGGCGCGCTGCGTCGCGCGCGAGGGGGTCGGCGAGCGCCTGGCCGAGCTCATCGCGCTCGGCTCGAACGCGGGCGTCGTCGCGTGGCAGCGCGACGCGCTGCTCGCGGGCCTGCTCGAAGCGCGCGTCCCCGGACCCGACGGCAAGCCCGCACCGCTGCGCCTGACGCGCGCGCCCACAGGTGCTCCGCCCGTGCGCCTGCGCGGCGCCCTCACGTGGCCCGGCCATCCGGCGTGGGGAGCCGGCACGCCGACGCCGCTCGACGAAGCCGAGCTCGCGCGCTTCGCTCGCGGGCGCGACCTCTACCGTACGACGTGCGCCGCCTGCCACCAGCCGTCGGGCCGCGGCGAGCCCGGCAAGGCGC
>CAYGPA010000115.1:0-10596 GCA_964351535.1 uncultured Planctomycetaceae bacterium | reverse complement strand
ACGACGTGCGCCGCCTGCCACCAGCCGTCGGGCCGCGGCGAGCCCGGCAAGGCGCCGCCGCTGCGCCACTCCGCCTGGGTGCTGGGCGACCCCGAGCGACTCGCGCGGATCCTCGACAAGGGCTTCGCGGGCGCGATCGAACGTGAGGGTCGCGTATGGGATCTCGAGATGCCGGCCTACGTGGCTCCGGACGAGGAAATCGCCGCCGTCTTGACCTACATTCGCCGCGAGTGGGGCCACGGCGCCGAGCCCGTGGACGCCGCGACCGTCGGTCGCGTGCGCGCCGCCCACGCCGAACACCCGCACCCCTGGATTGCCGAGGAACTGGCGAGCATGACGAAGAACGACAACGGCCCCGCGATCGCCACCTTCGGCGCGGGCTGCTTCTGGTGCGTGGAGGCCGTGCTGGAGCAGGTCGACGGCGTCGTCGGCGTCCAGTCCGGCTACATGGGCGGTACGGTCGACGACCCGACCTACCGCCAGATCTGCACCGGCGACACCGGCCACGCGGAGGTCGTGCAGGTCACGTTCGACCCCGAGGTCCTGCCCTACGAGGCGCTGCTCGAGTGGTTCTGGCGCCTCCACGACCCGACCACGCTGAACCGCCAGGGCGCCGACGTCGGCACGCAGTATCGCTCCGCGATCTTCTACCACTCCGAGGAGCAGCGCGCGGCCGCTGAGTCCTCCAAGGAAAACGCCTCCGCGCAGTTCGACGACCCGATCGTGACGGAGATCACCCCCGCCGCGACCTTCTGGTCCGCCGAGGAGTACCACCAGGACTACTACCGCGCGAACAAGACCGCGGGCTACTGCCGCATGGTGATCGCGCCCAAGCTCGACAAGCTGGGCCTGGAGAAGTAGCGGCGAGGGTTGGGCGGCGGACACTGTGAATCGAGAACTGCAGAGTCGCTACGAAGCGATTGTGGCAACGGACCTCCGCCAGATTCTCGGTCTCTCGAACCAGGCGACCCGCTCCGCATTCTATTCGGGGGTGTGATTACGACATGTAGGCTTCCTCGCGCCTCACGCCGTTTGGATTGTCCACGCAACCGGGGACCGTGTCGCTACTTGCGAACAGCGCCTGCTCGCGCGCAGCATGGGCACTCTGAACAGAGTGAGCATGCTAAGAGGATTCAGCGGCGATCCGTCTGGCTGCTGCGTCAGCGTGCGATGTCGGCTAGAGTGGTAGCAGCGTCAAGCCAGGGAAGGGGTGACCGGTCCGATGCCCAATGTCGTATTCATAAGCGCTCGCACGGACGAACTCTACTTGGAGCGCCGCGCAGCATACGAAGCCGTTGGTGTCTCCGGTGCGCTTCCTCTGGTGATCGACCCCGCCCTGAACAAGTTGACGGACAGCATGGTTGCCGTCAGGAATGGCGGGGGGGTTGTGGTGAGCCCCGTTCAACAGAAGCGGTTCACGGGGCGGCGAGAGCTGCGAAAGCAAGTTGATGCCATTCTCGACGCCGCCGACCAGTTTGTTGGAATATATGGTCTAACGTCCGGAGCGCAGCAGCATTGCATTGCCTGGTTGACCTGGATCGAGTACGAGTTATACCGTTTTCTGACTCGCCAGGTAGAGCGATCGGGGGTGCCCGGCATAAAGGGGCTTCTTCTCGACGTTGTCCCTCTAGGAGAGCACCGAGACAGGCTTTATCGAATCAACGATTTGATGAGGAGTGCAGAGTACATAGCGCTCCTCCGAGAGTCTCTGCTGGAAGGCAGGGGGCGGCGTTCAAGCCCGTTCTCTCGAGAACTGCACAAGGTGATGTCAGGGCGATGCACCCTCATTCACAAGCGAGAATCGGGCCTGGAGTCGCGCTTGTCCTATGACCTGCAGGAGTTCCTCTTGCCGATTCGACCTTACCTCCACGAGGTGCGGACGACAGTGCTTGGGACTCCTAGGCCCGGCGACTTTCATTATTTTCCTGCACACGCGAGGATCTTCGAGCTCCTCTACGAGAAGCGGCCGGAACAGCCTTCCGAGGATCCTGATGCTCTGATGGCACATGATGGTCTTGTGGCGATACGCATTCGCCGAAAGCCGGGTGTGCCTGACTCTTCTCCTGTCTTGTACCCCCTGTTGAGAGAGGTTTTTCAGGCTGGGCTCGACATCCGACTTCTGCGCATCCAATGCTTGGCTCAGGGTAGCCCCTCTCTCGAGGAGGGAGTCTTCTGTATGGCTCAGCCAATCCGGTCCGGGCTAGTAGAGGAGATGGAGCTGCTTAGTTCTTCAGCGATTTTGACCGCGCAGTTGGAGAGAGAGCTGGGAGGGCCGCAACCTGGGGAGAGTGACTATGAGATCATGGGCACTGCGACGATGACGATGGGGGATGTCCCACCCATCGGAGGGTCTATTGAGGCCCTGGGAGTGTTGAGGGCGAGGCATGCGGAGGACAGGCTCCACGCCTACTCGATTCAAGCCCTGGACCTGCCAGGTATGTTGTGGTCCGTCGCTACCTTGATTGCCTCCTACGGAGGCTCCATCGTGCACATGAATTTCGATTGTCGGGTGTGCAATCAGCGGGACGCGAATCAGGTTAGCGAGGTGACGTTCCAGGTGGCATTTCTGGTCGATGAGACGAAGATGGAGCTTCCCAATGGGGCTTACCCACAGGACGAGTTCACACAAGGGCTTCGTACATTCGAGCACCAGCTTCGCATCTTGCATGGAGTTGTATCCGTGAGCGTTATTTGAGGCTGGTGCAGTGACCACCTAGCCCAGCGGCTCGCAGAGCGCTTGCAGGAGAAGCGAGTGCGCACCTGGTTCGGGAGAAAGGGGAGGACGCCGCGCTCGTTCTAGGCCGAGCAGGGGCTTCCTGACGGGCCCGGGAGCACGTCTACGGAGTCCAGCGGATGGAGTTGCCCCCTTCGGCCCATGCCCTTCTCGAACCGATCGGGAGAGCATGGACCCATGAAGCTCTCAGGACAGGCCCTTCGCAAGCAGGTGCGGGCGGTGTCCACGTGCGTGGTCGCCGTCTGGACTCTCATCGGATTCTCGCACGCCGACGAGTTCTACGTCGACGTCGTTCACGGCAGCGACGCCAACGGCGGTTCGTCGTGGTCGGATGCGTGGCGGACGATTCGCTTCGCGACGACGACGATCCCGGATCCGCCGAGCGGCGAGGTGCACACGGTGCACGTCGCCGAGGGCGTGTACGCCCTGTCGACCGGCGAGGTGTTCCCCGTGATCATGCGCACCGGGCTGCGGCTCGAGGGTGCCGGCGTGGGGAGGACGATCCTCGACGGGGAAGGGACCGCCTGGCCGTTGATGCGCCCGCCCGCTTCACCCGCGCCGTTCCTCGACGCCTTCGAGGCCTCGGGACTGACGCTGCGCGACGCGGGCAACGGCGTCGATGCGACGCCGTCCCCGGGCGAGGGCCTGACCTTGACGCTGCGGGACGTCGAGATCGTCGGGATGTCGTCGGAGGGCATCCCCGCGCTGCTCGAGGACAGCAGCTCCATCTACCTGATCCTGGACCGCGTCAGCGTGCGCGACTGCCTCGGAGGGCTCGTGCTGGTCAACGCCGATTCGCACAACGGGATCGTCGTGCTGGCGAACGACTGCGAATTCCTCGACAACCGCGACACGGGCGTGTTCATGCTGGCCGGCGGCTCCTCGTCGGGAGACCACGTCGAGCTGAAACGCTGCCGCATCGAGCGCAACTGGGTCGCGGGCATCCAGTTCCTGAACGGCATGGGCTGCTGCCATCCGCTCGAGGCGTACGACTGCTCCATCTCGCAAAACCGCGGCCACGGCGTCTGGGCGAACAGCGGCCAAGGGGTCGGGAGCGTGGCGCTCGTGCGCTGCACCCTCGCGGACAACGCGCTCGATGGCCTGCGTACCGCGGGCCCGCAGGGCTATCTCACCGTCTCGCTCGAGGCCTGCATCCTGTGGGGCAACCGCGACGACGTGCGCGACCCCGGCGGGCTCGTGAATCTGGCGCGCTTCAACGACGTCGGCGACGGTGACTACGTCGGCGCGGACCGCAACATCTCCGCCGACCCGCGCTTCGTCGACGCGGAGAACGGCGATTACCGCCTTTCATGGGGCAGTCCGTGCGTGGACGTCGGGCCGCTGACGACGCCGGCGGGCACCACGGACCTCGTCGGCGCCGCGCGCGACGTCGACGGCAACCTCGACCACGAGGGGCGCACGGACCTCGGCGCGCTCGAGTTCCGGCCGCTGCAGTTCGCCGAGCCGCCGCGCGTCGGGGGCGAGCTCGCGCTGGAGGTGCGCGGGCCGCCGCTCGCGGACGGCACGATCTGGAGATCGCTGCAGGCGCTGGTTCCGCCCGCCTCGACGCCCTTCGGGGAGTTCGAGCTGGACCCGACCGACGCCGCGGCCTGGCAAGACGTGCGGGTAGGCGTCGACGGCACCGTGACCTACCGCCGACGGATTCCCGACCTGCCGAGCCTCGTCGGCCGCACGCTCTCGTTCCAGACGCTGATCCACGTCGGAGGCGCCGCAGGCTCCGCCTGGAGCAACCCCCTGACCGTCACGCTCGCCTACTGAGCGCACCCGAGGCTTCGGAGGCTGGGGCGCGCGGGGGCGCACCGAACTTCGGCGCGTTCGTCTTCACCGCGGCCCGGTGGCCCGGCCGATGGATGCTCCGGGGGACCATGGGCATGAACGGAATCGGAGCGAGCCTCTCGGGAATCCTCGCCGGGCAGGCGCGGCTTCAGGTCGCCGCGAGCAACGTCGCGGGGGCGAGCTCTCCGCGGTACAGGCCTCTGCGCATGGACCTGGCCTCGGCTCCCGGCGGCGGCGTCTCCGCGAGCGTGCGCTCGGACACGAAGGATGGAGTGAGCCTCTCCGATCAGGCGGTCGAGATGCTGCGCGCGAAGCACGAGGTCGGCGTCAACGCCGCGGTCGTGCGCCGTCTGGACGACATGCACGGCTCCTTGATCGACATCCTCGCCTGAGGACGTCCTCGCGCGCAGTGTGCGGCCCGCGACTCTCGGCTACCGGGAGAGGTCGAGGAACTCGATCGACTCGACTCCCGTGCCCTCGACGGTGAACGGCAGCGGGGCGCAGGGGTGGCGCAGGTCCTGTCTCAGTTTGCCGTCGTGCGTGATGACGCGCCGGTCGCCGAGCTGCAGGAAGAAGAGCTCGTGCGGCTCCTCGGAGGATGCCGTGCTGACCGAGACGAGCTCCACGCCCTCGCCATCGACGGGCAGCAGGTCGGGGTCGCGCGTCGTCATCCGGAACCCGCCCTTCCCGTAGCGGATGCGTACGGCGGAGGAGGCCAGCAGGTCGCCCTCGCGCACTTCCCGCCACGCGCGCGTCCCGAGATCGCGCAGCCGGAAGTTCTTCCAGCGCACGCGCGTGCCCTGCCCGCTGTGCACCTGCAGCGCGAGGAAGCCCTCGAGATCGAGCGGGTCGATGCGGTCGACGACCGGCACGCCGTTGACCCACGTGCGGATCCAGGGGCCGATGCACTCGATGCGGTAGCGGTTCCAGCCGTGGCGGTCGAGCGCGGCGCGCGCGCGCTCGTCGTCCTCGAGGTTCTGCAGCCAGCCGCGGCGCGCCTCGTCGTACAGGCCGCCGGACCACGCGCGCTCGGAGGGGTCGATCTCGATCTGGTAGCCGAAGACGCGGCCGTCCTCGCGCTGGTGGCTGCGGATCTGGATGCCGGAGTTGCCCTCGCCCTCGAGCGCCAGATCGACCTCGAACAGGAAGTCGCCGAACGTGCGCTCGGTCACGAGGAAGCTCTGCCCGCCGCCGCCGACCTCGCCGAGCAGCGTGCCGTCCTCGACGGTCCACACGGCGTCGCCGACCTCGCGCCATCCGGCGAGGGTCTCGCCGTCGAAGAGCTCGACGGGTTCTCCGGGCAGAGTTTCGAGGTCGCGGATGCGCAGGTTCCGGAACCACGCGTCGTCGCCGTGGTCCTGCAGCAGGATCCGGCCGCGCGGCGCGCGGGCGAAGCCGTCGACGCCGGCGAACTTGCTCTGCGCGACGCGCTCGGCGAACTCCGCCGAATTCAAGTCGCAGTGCACGACGCGCGCGCCGTTCAGCCAGTGCTCGACGCGCCCGCCGCGGGCCACGATGCGCGCGCGGTGCCACGTATCGGCCTCGGCCGCGGGCTTCGCGGTCGGTGCGACGAGGTCGTACAGCGCGGCCGAGCTGCGGCTCGCGGCGGCCGCGTCCGCGTGCCGCGCGTCGTCGAGGACCTGGTACTCGAGCGCGATCGGACCCCGGGACTCGACCACCCGGTACTTGACGCCGCTGTTGCCGCCGGGGGCGACGCGCCACTCGAATTCGAGCTCGAAGTCGCCGTACTCCGCGGTCGTGACGAGATCCCCGCCGCCAGCTCCCGCGACGTGGCGCAGGCAGCCCTCCTCGACGCGCCAGCCCTGTTCGGGAAACGTTTCTCCGCCGAAGGCGCGCCACCCGGCGGTCGACTCGCCGTCGAACAGCGCGCGCCAGCCGGCGGCGCGTTCCAGGGCGTCGGGCGCGCCCTGCCGCGCCGTCGCCGGGCCGGCGGTGAAGGAAAGCGCGATAAGGCATGAGACGATCGCCTGCTGCATCGATAGAGACCCTGGATGCATCCTAGTCGGGCCCGCGGGTCCCCAACAAACGCTCCTCCATGAACTCTGCTCCCAGCCTCGTCGTTCTCGCCTTCCTCTTCACGGCCTGTGCCAGCGAACCCCAGGCGCCGGAGGCCGACGGTTCGGTCGTGATGCGCGATCCGGGCCTGCAAGACTTCGCCGAGCACGCGGAGCAGCCCGTCGCCACCGACTCCACGGTCGCCCCGATTCCGTTCACCGCCGCCCAGATCCGCGAGGGCTGCGCTCCGGGAACGGTCCTGGTCCAGCGCATCGACATGCAAGGCTTGCCCAGCATGCTGCAGACCACTCGCTTCCTGAAGGGAGACGCCGAGCGCGTCACCTTCGAGTCCATGACGGTCACCGAGGACGGCACCCCGGCCGGCGAGCGCGTGGAGGCCGAGACCACCTGGACCGAGCTGCGCGACCACGCGCGCTTCCCCGCCGAGCTCACCACGCGCAGCGAGACCACGTGCGAGGTCGTCGCCGGCACGTACGACTGCTGGCTGTACACCGTCGACCACAGCACGGCGGAGAAGCGCCAGATCGACCGCCTCTACTTTGCTCGCGACCTCCCCGGTCCGCCGATCCTCTTCGAGACCGAACACGACGGCACCGTCGTCATGCGCCTCGAGCTGACCGAGCTGCACCGCGACGGCTAGCGACGGGTGCAGAGGCGAGCGTCCGGCTAGGATGGGCGCCTCATGTCCATCGAGCCGAGACGTCCCCGACGACGCGCGCGGCACATCGTCATCGCGCTCGGGCTGCTCGCGGTGGCCTGCGGCGGTCGCGAGCCCGACCCGCGGCCCAACGTGCTCTTGATCACGGTCGACACGCTGCGGCCGGATCACCTTCGGTGCTACGGGCACGAGCGTCCGACGTCGCCGAACATCGACGCGCTGGCCGCGCGCGGCGTGCGCTTCGAGAACGCGCTGGCGCAGGCGCCGTGGACGCTGCCCAGCATGGCCTCGGTGCACACCGGCCTGCATCCCAGCGTGCACGGCGCGAACCACCGGGAGACGGCGCTCGATCCGGCGCAGCCGACGCTGGCCGAGGTGCTGCAGCGGGCGGGCTACCGCACGGCGGGGGTCGTCTCGCACGTGTTCGTCAGTCGGCGCCACGGCTTCGAGCGCGGGTTCGACGTGTTCGAAGAGCTGCACAGCGACCACGACACGGTCTCGTCGGAGCGCGTCACGTCGATGGCGCTGCGGACGCTCGCGGCGGAGGGGGAGCCGCCCTTCTTCCTGTGGGCGCACTACTTCGACCCGCACTACACCTACGTGCGCCACCCCGAGTTCGACCTGGTTCACGGCGCCGACGGTCGCCACCCCGACCGGCTTCCGCCGGAGTACCTGACCGCGCTCGGCAGCGACCCCGGCGAGGCCGACCTCGACTACGTCCGCGCGGTCTACGACGAGGAGATCGCCTTCACCGACCGCGCGATCGGCGCGCTGGTCGCGGCGGCGGAGGAGCGCTCCGGGGATCGTCCGCTGGTCGTCGTGCTGACGGCCGACCACGGCGAGGCCTTCTGCGAGCGCGGCAAGTTCGGGCACGGCAAGGACGTCACCCCCGAGCTCGTGCGCGTCCCGCTGATCGTCGCGGGCGCCGGCGACGAGTCGCTGCGCGGCACGACGCGCGCGGACTGGGTCGAGATCGCCTCGATCGCGCCGACCCTCGCCCGCCTGGCCGGAGTCCCGGACGCGCTGCCCGGCGCGGACCTCCTCCAGGACGACGTGACCGCCTGCTTCACCGAGGGCAGCTACGCCGCGGGCACGGACCTGCGCAAGCACGCCGTCGTGTCCGCGGGCTGGAAGCTCGTGCGCCACCTCGACGACGAGCGCCGCGAGCTCTACGACCTGACCGCCGACCCGCAGGAGCGCCGCGACCTCGCGAACTCGAGCGACGCCGGCGTGCGCGCGCAGCTCGCCCGACTCGAGCCGCTCCTCGCGCAGCATGCCGAGCGCGCCCGCGAGGCTCGGCGCAGCCGCCTCGCGAACTCCGTCGAGCTGTCGGCGGAGGAGCTCGACCACCTGCGCTCGCTGGGCTACGCGGAGTGAGCGCTGCGCCGGGCCGTCGCCTCGCGCGCGCGGCCGGGCTCGACGCCGCTCTCGTTCGGGGACGTTCCTCGGCCGAGGCCGGAAAGCGGGAAGCCCCCGGCGGCCCGCGATGGCAGGCCGCCGAGGGCTCCTCGTCGGGCGTTCCGGAGTTCGGGAGCGCTCTACTGGGGGGCAGCCTCCGGCTGGACCTCGATCACGACCTCGTGGATCGTCCCGCTGAAGCGCGTCGCGACGGGTCCGATGCCGATGCCCTCGGCAACCGGAGTCTGGTTGTCGAGTCCGACGTCCGCCGTCTCGTCGGCCGAGAAGATCAGGGGCTGGGTCCGCTCGACGCGCGCTTCGCCGGCGACCTTCCCGTCGACCAGGAGCCGCGCCGTTCCGCCCTTGCCGACGCCGCCTCCGTCGTAGTCGAAGTCGAGCACGATCCGGCGGGCTCCGGCCTCCAGCACCTCGCTGCCCTGGACCGTGTAGCGAGACAGGCCGAGGAAGTTGTAGGTGTACTCCGGCTTGCCGTCCTTCATGTAGAGCGACCAGCCGCCGAAGCGTCCACCCTGTGTGAGGATCACGCCGCTGGCTCCGCCCTCGGGGATCTGGACGTCGGCCGTGATCGTCATGGAGCTGTTCTTCACGTTCAGGAACGTGTTCTCGAGCATGCCGTTCATGCCGTCGTACAGCGTCAAGGACGTCCGGCCTTCGAGCAGGTCCGGGCGACCGGCGAGGGCCGGGTTCATGCGGACGATGACCCGGTCGTCGATCGGGAGCGCGTTGTAGCGACTGGCCTCGCTCATGAAGAGCGCTTCGAGCTCCGCGAGCTTCTCCGGGTGCCGGTCCGCGAGGTTGTTGCTGAGACTGAAGTCGACCCGGGTGTCGTAGAGGTCCCAGACGTCGGACGTGAGCGGCGGCATCTCCAGGGCCTCCCAGGGGGCGCGGTGGAGCGTGCGCGCGAACCAGCCTTCGTGGTAGATGGCGCGGTTGCCGAACATCTCGAAGTACTGCGTCGTGTGCCGTTCCGGCGCATCCTTGGAGTCGAACGTGTAGACCATGCTGGTCCCGGCCATCGGCTCCTGCGGCGTGCCGTTCACGATGCGGGGCTCGGGCAGACCGACCGCCTCGAGGATGGTCGGCGCGATGTCGATGCAGTGCGTGAACTGCGAGCGCAGGCCGCCGCGCTCCTGGATGCCCTGCGGCCAGCGGATGGCGATGCCGTTGCGCGTGCCGCCGAAGTCCGAGGCCACCTGCTTGGTCCACTGGAAGGGGGCGTCGAAGCTCACGGCCCAGCCGGCGGCCATGTGCGGGAAGGTCTCGGGCCCGCCCCACTTGTCGATCAGCGGGAGCAGGTCCTCGACCTTCTCGGTGACGTTGTTGAAGTACGTCATCTCGTTGTACATGCCGACGAACCCGCCCTCGGCGCTGGTCCCGTTGTCGCCGGCCACGTAGATCACGAGCGTGTTGTCGAGCTCGCCGATCGCCTCGATCGCATCGATCAGGCGTCCGATCTCGTGGTCGGTCTGCTCGAGGAATCCCGCGAAGACCTCGGCCTGCCGGGCGAACAGGCGTCGCTCGTCGTCGGACAGGCGGTCCCAGTCCTTGATGTCCTCGGGCTTCGGCGGAAGGACCGTGTTCTGGGGAATGACGCCCATGGCCTTCTGCCGGGCGACGGTCTCCTCGCGCACCTCGTCCCAACCTGCGTCGAACTTGCCCTTGTACTTGTCGGCCCAGCGCTTCGGGACGTGGTGCGGCGCGTGAGTGGCTCCGGTCGCGAAGTAGGCGAAGAACGGCTTGTCGGGCGTCATGGACTGCTGGGCCTTGATCCAGCCGATCGCCTGATTCGTCATGTCCGTCGTGAAGTGGTACTCCTCCATCTCGGGCGGAGCGACGCGCGTGACGCCGTCGTAGATGAGCGGATACCACTGATCCGTCTCGCCGCCGATGAAGCCGTAGAACTTGTCGAAGCCCTGGTGGATCGGCCAGCGGTCGAATGGTCCGGACACGC
>CAYGPA010000114.1:0-11902 GCA_964351535.1 uncultured Planctomycetaceae bacterium | reverse complement strand
TGCCGAGCAGGAGCTCGGGCGAGCTGACGGAGATCACGTTGGCGAAGATGCCGCGCTCGAGCAGCTTCTCGGCCGCTTCGAGCGCCTCGACCACGAGCGAGCCCATCGCGAACACGTGCACGACGTTGTCGCCGGGCTCGTAGCCCTGGTAGCCGCGCCAGTCGAGCAGGTAGTAGCCGCCCGCCAGGCAGTCGGCCTGCGTCTGCGCGAGGATCTGCGCGTCGGAGAGAGCGGCCACCGTGCTCTCGTCGACCGCTCCGCCCCAGTCCGCGCCCGCGCCCTTGGGCTTCAGGGCGCCCTGGTAGGGCTGCTTGAAGCGCGCCTGCTTGCGCAGGTTGTCGAGCAGGAGCTTCTGCGGGATCGCGCGCGTCACGCCGCGCAGCAACACGCCGCGGCGGCCGTCGTTGCGGTCCTCCATGTGGCGCTTGACCGCGTCGGAGAGAATCCAGTCCATCTCGATCCCGAACGCGGGCTCCCACGTGATCAGGTTCGGGATCTGGATGTCGCTCTTCCACGAGTGCTGCGCGCCCTCGGACGACAGCGTCACGCCGCTGGGCGTGCCGACCAGGATGAACTCCGAGCCCCAGTAGAGGTTGTAGTAGAGCTGGTCGAGTGCGCGTTTGATGAAGAAGTCGTACACGGTCATGATCGGGAAGAACGGCAGACCCGTGTAGCGGGTCATCCTCCCGAAGGCGCCGACCGCCGACATGCAGTTGGCCTCGGCGATCTCGAAGCGGATGTGGCGCGTCCACGCGTCGTCGGCCGTCACCAGGTCGGGGTGGCGGTAGTCGACGTCGAGGTCCTCCTCGATGTCCTCGCCTTCCGTCGCGGGGCCGTAGACGCGCTCGTTCATCGCGGGCGAGATGTTGGTCGACGTGCCGACGTCGGGCGAGAGCGTGACGATGAAGTCCGCGGCGGTCTTCCAGCGCGACTCGTGCTCGTCGAGCTCCTGGGCGGCGCTCTCCGGCGTGGGCCCGCCCTCGTCGGCCGCACCGATGCGCACGAGCTTGCTGGCGAGCTGGCCCCACATCCACTGCGTGTGCAGCACCGGGAACAGACTCGTGTCGATGTCCAGCGTCTCGGGGATGCCGCCGTCGCGCTCGATGGCGTCGCGCACCCACTGGCGGTTCTGCGTGCGCAGCTCGTAGTACTCCTGGACGGCGGCGCGGAAGCGGTCGCGGCGCGCGGCGAGGTAGCGCCCCTCGGGCGAGTCCTCGTCGAACAGCGCGAAGGGATCCTCGGGGCTCAGCCCGACCTTCGTCAGGATCTCGTCGACCTCGTCCTTCTTCGGCAGTGCCGAGTGGTTGGACGGGTCCGCCGTGCACTTCAGGCCCCAGCCCTTGATCGTGTGCGCGACGATGAGCGTCGGCACGTCCGGCTGCTCGCGGCTCTCGGCGAGCGCCGCGATCAGCTTCTTCATGTCGTGCCCGCCGAGGTCGTGGAAGGCGTCGATCAGCTCCTGATCCGACAGGGACTCGACCAGCTCGGCGCTGTCGGGCGCGTGCTTCACGCAGTGCGCGCGCATCTCGCCCGCGTCCCGCTTGAAGAGGTGCATCTGGAACTCGTGGTCGGTCATGCCCCCTTCGAACAGCTTGCGCAGACCGGCGCCGCCCGGGCGCTCGAAGAGCCGCTCGCGCAGCGAGCCGTGGTGCAGCTGGATCACGCGCCAGCCGTTGGCCTCGCACGTGCGCTCGATGCGCTCGTGGTCGGCGCCCTGCAGGCTGCGCTCGTTGGGGATGCGCGTGCCGTCGAGGTTCTGGCGGTTGTAGTCGACGATCCACGTGACGTTCCCGAGCTGGCGCTCGGCCACGTCGGGCAGGCACTCGAGCAGCGAGCCCTCGCGGAACTCCGAGTCGCCCATCAGCGACCAGAAGTGCGCCTTGGGCGGCACGTTCCAGCCGTGGTCGCGCGCGTAGCGGTGCGCCAGCGCCATGTACACGGAGACGACCGGCGGGATGCCGACCGAGCCCGACGGCAGGAAGTGGAACGAGTCCGGGTCCGTGCGCGCGTGGTAGCTCTGGAAGACGTACTCCGCGCCGGGCTCGGGGAACTGGCGCAGCCGCGACATCACGGCCTTGGACTCCTCGGGACTCATCCAGCTGCGGTCCTTGTGCCGGAACAGGCCCATGAGGTTGTGCATCGAGTGGTCCACCGGCGACGCGTGCGGCTTGCAGCACACGTAGTCCTGCGGCTCGCGCACGACGAAGTGCAGCGCCGCGAGGACGTGCATCGAGCTGGCGCAGCTCGCCGGGTGGCCGCCGACCTTGGGGTCGCCGGGCCGCGCGTCGGGGCGGTGGTTCGCCTCCCAGATCATCTGCATGGTCTGGCCGTAGGCGCGGCGGGCGATCGAGTCGATCAGCTTCGGGTCCACGTCCAGGTCGACGGGCTTCGAGAGCCGGGTGATCGTCGTCTGGGACAGGGCGTCCGGACGGTTCGGCACGGCGGGTCGCGGCGGACTGGACATCGGTCGGGCTTGGTCCTTGCGGGTCTTCATCGTGGGCGTCCCGGGAGAGCGCGGGTCGAGCTGGATCGGGCGTCGAGGCGGGGACCGGAAGGTAACCGAGGGGAGAGCCCGATCAACCGCCGCGCGGCCTGCGGACGCGCGGTTCCGGCCAGCAGCATGGCGAACGAGGCGGCGAAGGCGGAGGTGAACCGCGGCCAGGAGTTCTCCTGGGCGCAGGCGCGGGCGCCAGAAGCCCCGAAACGGGGAAAAGCGAGCCGAGCGGCTCCGCGGGGCTCGACGGCGCGCTCGCGGGCCTTCGGCGGCGTCAGTCGGGAACCGGCCGCCCGTCGTCGGGAACGCGCGCCCGGGGGGCCACCGGCGCGTGGAAGCGCCCGACCTCGACCAGGCCGTCGGCGCTGAACGCGTAGCCGCCGGGCGTGCGCCTCAGCAGCGCCTGGTCGCGGGGCGCGGCTCCACCGTCGCGCGCCGTGGGCGGGAGGGCCGCGAGCGAGGGGCGCAGCTCGGCCTCGCCGTCCGGGGCGCAGACCATCATCCAGACCCGCAGCGGCACGCGGTCCCCGCGCCGGTACGACCCGCCGAGCGGCCGGTGGGGGCGGTCGTCGAACATCGCCTCGGCGCCCGGGACGAACAGGTAGCTCTCGCGCAAGATCGCGCCCGGCGGCCACGTCGAGGTCGGGTGCACGCCGTAGGCCGGGTCGTGGTTGTTCTGCCACGCGTTGCGCTCGTCGGGCGCCGTGACGCGGTCGAGCAGGCGGTGGTCCGCGGAGAGGCCGGTCGGGCTGGTCCAGACGTACGTGATCCAGCCGTGGCGGTCCGGGCCGTCGGCGGGGAGCGTCTCGTACTCCCAGCCGAGCAGCACGAGCTCCTCGCCGCCGGCGGCGAAGCGCGTCGAGTGCGGGAGGCCGCGCAGGGCCTGCGCGGAGCGCGCAGCGGACGCCTCGTCGAGGCGGAAGAAGCGCCGGCCGTCGGCCGCGTCGGCGGCGCGCTCGAGCAGGAACACGGGCCCGAGGCTCGCGTGCAACTCCTGGTCGTAGAACGCGGCCGCGACCGTGAAGCGCGCGTTGACGCGCGCGAACAGCTCGGGGTGCTCGGTCAAGAGCGGCAGGTGCACGGCGAAGGCGTCGAGCGCCTCGAGCTCCGCCACGACGCGCGCGCGCGCGTCCTCGTCGAGGCCCGCCCACGACTCCAGCGGGAACGAGAAGCGCGTCCACTCGAGCTCCGCACCGCCGCGCTGGAACGTGGCCCACGGATACCCGCTGGCGAAGCGCAGGCGCCCGCCGTCGGGCGCCGCCGCTCGCGCCGCGTCCGCCGCGCGCCAGTAGCCGCCGTGGACGGCCGACTTCATGCCGGCGCGCTGGAAGACGCCCAGCGCGAGCGCCGCGAACAGCAGCAGGGCGCCCGCCGCGTGGCGCAAGCCGCGGCGGCCCGCGCCGCTCCACACCGCGTCCCAGCCCCAGGCGCAGAGCGGCACGACGAGCGGCAGCAGCGGCAGCCACAGACGGAAGGACTTCGAGCCCTTGCTCGAGAGGATCGCCACGTTCAGCACCAGCGCACCCGCGAGCACGGCGACGTCCTGGCGCGGCCGCCGCGCGAAGCGCACGAGCGCCAGCGCGCCGACGACCAGCACGGGCACGACCAGGAGCTCCGGCAGGTGCGTGAGGTAGTAGTCGGGCGGCATGCGCTGCCGCACCGCGGGCGGCGTGCCGGAGACGGAGTACTCACCCTCCCAGCCGCGCAGGTCGTGCTGCAGCTCGTAGATCGCGACGGCCAGCCGGTCGAGCTTCAGCTCCAGCGCCACGCGCCCGAGCACGCCGCCGACGTTCTCGACGAGGTAGCGCCCGAGGCTGACGCCCCAGGTCCCGTAGGCCCACTTGTCGAGCACGACCTGCACCGCCGCGCCGGCGCCGAGCCCCGCGAGCCCGAGCCCGAGGGTGCGCAGCCCGCGCGGCCGGTCGCGCACGAAGAGCAGCGCGAAGAGTCCCAGCGCGATCGGGAACGTCTTGTACGACACGAGCAGCGCCGCGCCGAGCCACAACCCGCCGCGCAGCGCGCGCGCGTCCTCCTCGCCCGGACGCGGCAGGAGGTGCAGCAGCGCGCGCGCCACGCAGAACCCCGCCGCGACGTCGGCGATCGGGGAGACGCCGTAGAGCATCCAGTAGGGATTGGCCGCGACCAGCCAGGCCGCCGCGATCCCCGCCGGCCGCCCGAAGAGCCGCGCCGCGAGCTGCGCCACGGACTGCACGAGCCCCAGCGCGAACCCGACCTGCACCAGCCGCGCGACCCACACCGCCGCGCCCGCGTCCTCGAGGCCCAGCACGTCGAACACCGCGAACACCGGCACGAACACGAGCGAGAACGCGAAGCTGCGCACCGCCGCCGCCGCCCCGAGCCCTTCCCCAGCCACCAACGACCGCGCCCGATCCATGTACTCGACCGCATCCGCGAGCGGATACCCCTCGATCCGCGACCAGGACCACGCGAGCAGCCCGACCGCCACGGCGTACACGCCGAGCAGCGAGCGCGCGTTCCAGCGCAGGTCCGTGGGATGCGGGTCCGTCATCGTGTGCTCGGCCTATACGGAGTCGTGGAGCGGTCCTCCACATTCGGCTGCCGGAACTCCGGAACTCCCGGCCGCCGGCGTGGGTCGAAGCACGACTTTACGCGGTTTCGTGCAACCATCCGCGGCTGGAGCGGGTTGTTGCCATCGAGGCCGTCCCCGCTGCGGCCCGGATCCTGCGAAGGAGCGAGGTGGTGATGAGAGTTCTCTGGTGGACCCTGCTTGCGATCTGCGTCTCGCCGTGTCCGGTGCTCGCGGCTCAGGCCGCTTCCCGGCGGCCCTGGCTGAGCGGAGTCGCGACTCCCGACCAGGTCGCGGCCATCCACACCCTGCGCGCGGAAGCCGAGGTCGACGTGTCCGCCGGCGCGGGGTTCCGTACCACCGCCATCTACCACGATCCGCGACGGGTGGCGTTTCGCGCGCAGGACTCCCACGGCGCGGTCACGACGGGAGTCGAAGGCAAGTACGTCTGGACCTTCGATGGGAACACGGAGCAGGAGGCGGACGCGTTCGCTGCCGAGTTCGCGCTGGGTCATCAATTCCACGCCCAGATCCTCTTCTTCGACCGGCTTCACCCCAGCTTCGAAGTGGCGCCACGAGCGACGTTCGGCAGCCGCGCGTGCAGCGTCGTGAAGGCCGGTTCCGAGGACTCCCTGCGTGCGCTGTACTACGACTCGAACGGCTTGCCCCTCGGGATGCGGATGCACCACGGCGCGACGCACATCACGATCGAGTTCGAGGACTGGAGGGAAGTCGGGGGTCCATCGCTTCCGTTCCTCGTGCGGATCGACGACGGGCGGGCGCAGTTCGAGTACCGCTACACCGACGTGCGCATCAACGCGGGCTCTCTGGGTGAGCTGCGCGCGCCTCTGGACCGACTCACGAACGAGCAGGCGCTGCTGCGCCTCCATCGGACCTTCATGGACGGTCACTTCTTCGGGCGCGCCGACGACATGCAGGCAGGTCTCGCGGAGAGCTTCGTCCAGGTCGGTCGAGGCGAGGTCCTGGCGAGCTCCGGTGAGCAAGCCCTGCAGGCGCTGGAAGGGCTCCTGCAGAGGGTCGACTACACGGCGTACGAGGATCGGATCCGGCCCGTCGTTCGCGTGTCGGACGACGGGACGCTGGGCTGGGTGATCGTTCAGGTGGCCGCCCGGGGAGTGCAGCTCGACGAGGGGGGAAAGCCCGCGGGTCCGGTGGACTTCGTCAGCGCCTGGGTCGAGCTCTACGAGAAGGTCGAGGGGTCGTGGCGGATGAGCGGCAACGTTTCGACCTTCCGGCCGTGACCTCCGAGCTCCTGGAGGTGCTCGCTACCGCGCGCCTGCCGCGTCCCGCGCGGAATTCGCGCCGAGCGCCGCGCGATACAGCTCGCGGTACGTCGCGACCATGCGCGCCTCGTCGTACTCGGACTCGACGCGCGCGCGGTTGCGCCGGCCGACTGCTGCTCGTTTGTCCGCATCGGTCGCGAGCTCCAGGAGGACCTCGGCCAGGTCGGGGCAGGCCGTGACGCCGCGGCGGAACGGGACGACGAGGTAGCGGTCCTCGTCGGGCAGCATGGCGCGCACGTCGCCGACGTCGGTGCCGATGGCGGGCAGGCCGCAGGCCATGGCCTCGAGCAGGGCGATGGGCATCTGCTCGGTGTCCGAGGAGAGCGCGAAGACGTCCATGGCGCGGTAGCACTCGCGCGGGTCGGGGCGGTAGCCCGCGAAGTGCACGCGGCCCGCGAGGGGGGGGCGGGCGGCGAGGGACTGCAGGCGCTCGCGTTCGGGGCCTTCGCCGAGCAGCAGCACGTGAACGTTCGCGTGCTCGATCGCGCGCTCGGCGGCCCACAGCAGGCGTGGGAGGTTCTTCTCGGGGCGCAGATGCCCGACGGCGCCGACGACCACCGCATCCGCGGGGATGCCCAGCTCGGCGCGCAGCGCGGGATTCCCGTCGCGCGGCGGGAACGTGTCGGCGCGGATGCCGTTGGGGACGTAGGCGACGAGGTCGGGGGAGAGCTTCCACTCGCGCAGCGCGACGTCGCGCAGCGTCTGCGAGATCACGATCACGCGGTGCGCGGCCGGCAGCACGAGGCGGCGGAAGGTCGAGCGGTGCAGCTTGCGTCCGTGGGCCTCGTCGGGCCGGAAGCCGTCCTCGTGGTGGATCAAGGGCCGCCGCGGGCCCGCGCGCACGGCAAGGGCGGTGTCGATGGCACCCCAGTTGTAGGTCAGCACGAGGTCGGGCGACAGCTCGCGCAGGCGGCGGCGCATGAAGAGCGCAGTCTTCAGCGTGTTCGCGCGCGGCGGCGGCGGCAGGATCTCGAGCGGGAAGTCGGCGGGCAGGAGCTCGCGGGCGTCGACGCGGCCGTCCATCGAGATCACGCTGTGCGCGAACTCAGGACCGAGGGCCTGCATGAGCTTCGTCGTGCGCACCTGCGGACCGGCCGCGGTGAATGTGGCGAAGACGTGCAGCAGGCGCGGAGTGCTCACGGCGCGTGGATGCGCACGGCGCGGTCGAGGAACGCCTCGCGGTCCTCGACGGGCTTCCAGCCCAGCACCTCGCGCGCGCGGCGCGAGGGGATCGCGGGCACGAGGGCGCGGCTCTTCAGGTCGCGCCACGACGGGAACTCGGCGCCGGGGCGACGTCCGGCGACCTTCACGAGCCACTTGCCGATCTCCATGGTCTGCGACAGACCCAGCGCGCGCGGGTGGAAGTCGAGCCTGCGGCCCGAGCTCTTCACGAGCTCGGCCACGACCTCGCGCGCGGTGAGCGGCGGCGAGGCGCACAGGTTGAACGCCACGCCGTCGAGCTCCTTGCCCGGGTGCAGCGCGGCGCGCACGAGCGCGTCGGCCACGTCGTCGACCCACACGAGCGGCAGCGCGTTGTCGCCGGGGCCCCAGCCCACGCAGTGGTTGTCGCGCACCCAGAGGCCCAGCCCTGAGTGCTGCATCGGCGTGCCCTCGCCCAGCACGACGCCCGGGCGCGCGATGGTCATCTTCAGGCCGCGCTCGTTCGCGAGGCGGAAGAGCTCGTTCTCCGCGGCGATCTTGCCGCGCGCGTAGAGCGCGCGCGCAGCGGGCTGCGGGTCGGGTCCGACGTCGTCGTCGATCTCGCGGCCGGCGTCCTCGCCGAGGTAGAGCGCGGCGGTGGAGGAGACGTACACGAGCCGCTCGACGCCCAGGTCGAGGCAGGCCTCGCCCACGGCGCGCGTGCCGCCGACCATCGACTTCTCGATCGCCTCCCAGCTCGCGCCGCCGCCCGTGGCGAGGTGCACGACGCAGCGCGCTCCGCCGATGGCCTCGCGCAGCGCGACGGGATCCTCGAGGTCGGCGCGCACGAGGCGCACGCGGCCCGCTTCGGCGGCCTCGGTCACGATCGGCGGCAGGCTGTGCGCGCGGCGCACCGAGCACGTGACGGGTGCGCCCTCTTTCAGGAGACCCGCGACGACGCGCCGGCCGATGAAGCCGGTGCCGCCCAGCACGACGATCTCGCCCTCGCGCACGGGGCCGGGCGCGGGGAGCTTCGGCGCGTCGCCGGACTCGCCCGGGACGCCCTCGGCGGCGGCCTCGCACCACTCGAGCACCTCGACGGCGTCGCGCCCGTCCGACGGCGGCCGAGCGCCGGCGCGGAAGGCCGCGTGGAAGCCCTCGATCGAGCCGCGCATGCCCGCGAAGAAGGCGTCCTCGCGCCGGCCGAGGCCGAGCGTCTGGCGGCCGTAGTAGTAGAGGCCCTTCAGCGCCGACCGCCGCAGCCCCTTGCCGCGCCGCCAGCCCGCGAGGAACGAGTTCCAGAAGTCGAGGAACTGCGTCTTGTCCTCGCGCTGCACGAGGCCGTGGTGCAGGTCGGCGGACAGGGCGCCGTCGCTGCCGAGCACCTCGATCTCGCTGCGCGTGAAGTCCTGCCCGAAGGCCAGGTAGACCTCCGCCGTTCCGCGCTCGCCGCGCGCGGCGACGAGCCAGCGCTCGTGGAAGACCTGGCCCGGCAGCAGCTCGCGCGACTTCAGCAGCGTCGTCTGGGCCGACCGCACGCGGCCGATCAGCGCGTGGACCTGGGCCAGCGGGTGCGGCGCCTGCTCGAAGACGATGTTGCGCGGCGCGCGGAACATCCAGTGGGCGAAGTCGCCGGCGTCGAGCTGGCGCAGCGGGACGCTGAGCGTGGCGCGGACGTGCTCGACGCGACCGATGGAGCCCGCGCGCACCTGCGCGAGCACGTCGCGGAACGCGGGGTGGTGCAGCGCGTTGTGGTTGGCGCCCAGGATCAGGCCGCGGCGTTCGGCCTCGGCGGCGAGCTCGCGCGCCTCCTCGCTGGAGGGCACCAGCGGCTTCTCGACGAAGAGCCCGATGCCGAGCGCGAGCAGCTCGCGCGCGACCGCGCCGTGGAAGGGCGGAGGCACGAGCACGTGGGCGACGTCGACGCGGTGCTCGGCGAGCTCCGCGACGGACCCCACGGCCGCCGGGATCCCGTGGCGACGGGCGGCCGAGCGCGCGCGCTCGAGGCTCGGGTCGCACACCGCGACGACCTCCACGTCCGGCACGGCGGCGAGGATGTCGAGGTGGAACTCGGCGATGAAGCCGGCGCCGACGATCGCCACCCGCGTCGGCCCGTGGGGCTTGCGGTCGGGTGCCGGGCGCGGCGCGGTTTCCTGCGAGGGTGTCTCGGGGGGCGACACGATCGTCGATTGTGCGGTCAAGCGCGGGCCTCGGGCGAGCGGTGTGGCGAGCGGGTGGGGGCTGCGCCGGAGCGCGGGCGCACCAGGGTAGCCCCCCACCTGGGCGGCTCAACGACGGGATGCCCTCCTCCGTGGCCGCCCCCTGGATATCGGTCTCTCACCGGCCCGGACGTGAGGCCGTCGCTCGCGCAGTCGACCGTTCCGGACCCAGGAAGAAACGGGGAAGGCCCTTAGGAGCCCGGGGGGCGTAGCCGAAAGAAGCAGTCTCCTCCTTCTTTGGGCCCGGCATTTCCCTTCGGGGGGTGTCGGGCCCTCTCCATCGCGCCCGCAAGCGGCCGCGGGCCGCCTCTTCCATCGGCCCCCTCGTCCGATACGATCGGCCTTTTCCCCCGCGACTCGGCGGGGGTGCAGCGCACCCCGCCGGTCTCGTCCGCCGGGCTGCGCGGGGAGCCGCCGCAACCCAGAGCCGCACCCCAGAAGGAGAGCCCGCCTCGATGCCGAGCGACTTCCCCGAAGGCCTGACCTTCGACGACGTGCTGCTCGTACCGCAGCACTCCGACGTCCTGCCGAAGGACGCCCAGACGCGCACGCGCTTCTCGCGACGCGTCGACCTCAATGTGCCCGTGTCCTCCTCGGCGATGGACACCGTGACGGAGTCCGGCCTGGCCGTCGCGCTGGCGCGCGAGGGCGGCATCGGGATCATCCACCGGAACCTCCCGGTCGAGGGGCAGATCCGCGAGGTGGACAAGGTCAAGCGCTCGGCCAACGGGATCATCCTCGACCCCGTGACGCTGGCGCCGTCCGCGACGCTCGGGGACGCGCGCGCGATCATGTCGCGCCAGGGCATCAGCGGCCTGCCGATCCTCGAGGGCGAGACCGTCGTCGGCATCCTCACGAGCCGCGACTGCAAGTTCGAGACGGATCCGGCGACACCGATCGCCGGCCTGATGACGGCCGAGAACCTGGTCACCGCGCCTCCGGGGACGTCGCTCTCCGACGCCGAGCGCCTCCTTTACAAGGCCAAGGTCGAGAAGCTCATCATCTGTGACGACGCCATGCGGCTGCACGGCCTGATCACGATGAAGGACCTGAAGATGCTGGCCGAGTATCCGAACCTCGCCGCCGACGAGCGCGGCCGGCTGCGCGTCGGCGCGGCGATCGGCGTGCACGACTACGAGCGCGCCGCGGGCCTCGTCGAGGCCGGCGTCGACGTGCTCGTCGTCGACACGGCACACGGGCACAGCACGAACGTGCTGGAGACCGTCACGCGCCTGAAGCGCGAACTCGACGTCGACGTGGTCGCCGGCAACGTGGCCACGCCGGAGGCCGCGCGCGCGCTGGTGGAAGCCGGCGCCGACGGCGTCAAGGTCGGCATCGGGCCCGGCTCGATCTGCACGACGCGCGTCGTGGCCGGCGTGGGCGTTCCGCAGTTCACGGCCGTGCACTCGGTCGCCGTGGAGCTGCGCGGCTCCGACGTCCCGGTGATCGCCGACGGCGGCATCCGCCTGTCGGGCGACGCCGCCAAGGCGCTGGCGGCCGGCGCGTCGTCGGTCATGCTCGGCAGCCTGCTCGCGGGCGTCGAGGAGAGCCCGGGCGAGACGTTCCTGTACAAGGGCCGCTCCTTCAAGGGCGTGCGCGGCATGGGCTCGGTGGGGGCAATGGTCGAGGGCTCGAAGGAGCGCTACCGGCAGGGCTCGGTCGCCTCCTCCGACAAGCTCGTCCCCGAGGGCATCGAGGGCATGGTGCCGTACAAGGGGCGGCTCTCGCCGTTCCTCTACCAGTTCGTCGGCGGCATCCGCGCCGGCATGGGCTACGTCGGCGCGCGCACGATCCCCGAGCTCTGGGAGCGCGCGCGCTTCGTCCGCATCACGCACGCCGGCGTGCGCGAGAGCCACCCGCACGACGTGACGATCACCAAGGAATCGTCCAACTACTTCTCGTCGCACGACGCATGAGAACCCGGAGCGCATGACCACCCAACCCGATCCGCGCGGACTCCTGGTCGTCGACCTCGGGGCGCAGTACGCCCAGCTCATCGCGCGCCGCGTGCGCGAGGCCGGCAGCTGGTGCGAGATCGCGCCGGCAGGCCGAGCGCTGGAGGCCGCGCGCAAGATGGATCTCGCGGGGATCATCCTGTCCGGCGGTCCGGCCTCGGTGTACGCCGAGGGCGCGCCGGTCGTGCCGCCCGAGCTGCTCGAGCTCGGCGTGCCGGTCCTCGGCATCTGCTACGGCATGC
>CAYGPA010000113.1:1107-11960 GCA_964351535.1 uncultured Planctomycetaceae bacterium | reverse complement strand
AGGAAGAGATGGAAGCCATTCACTCCGAGGTCGGCGACGAGGCCTTCGCCAGCGGTAGGTACGACCGCGCCCAGGCCCTGTTCGTGGAGATGCTGACCGCGCTGGAGTTTCCCGAGTTCCTGACCCTGTCCGCGTACCGCGAACTGGACTGACCACTGAGGGCGCCATGTACGACAAATCCAAGCCGCTATCGAACGGCATCACGAAGGGAACGACCCCCGACGTAACGCGTCGGGAGGAGCTCACCAAGACCGCGAACGAGGCCGACCGCTGGGCGGGCATCCGACGGGACTACACCCCCGAGGACGTCGCCAAGCTGCAGGGAACCGTTCGCATCCGCCACACGCTGGCCGAGCTCGGTGCCGAACGGCTCTGGCGCTCGATCACGACCAGGGACTACGTGAACGCGCTCGGCGCGCTCACGGGTAACCAGGCCGGGCAGATGGTGACGGCCGGCCGGGAGGCGATCTACGTCTCCGGCTGGCAGGTCGCGGCCGACGCGAACCTGTCGGGGAACATGTACCCCGACCAGAGCCTCTACCCGGCGAACAGCGTTCCGGCGCTCGTCAAGCGCATCAACTCCGCGCTCCAGCGCGCCGACCAGATCCACCACATGGAGGACCTCGAGGGCACCAACTGGTTCGCGCCGATCGTCGCGGACGCCGAGGCCGGCTTCGGCGGGCCGCTGAACGCCTACGAGCTCATGAAGGGCATGATCGAGGCCGGCGCGGCCGGCGTGCACTTCGAGGACCAGCTCTCCTCCGAGAAGAAGTGCGGCCACCTGGGCGGCAAGGTGCTGGTCCCGACCGGCGCCTTCATCCGCATCCTGAACGCGGCGCGCCTGGCGGCCGACGTGATGGAGGTGCCGACGGTCCTGATCGCGCGCACGGACGCCAACGCCGCCGGTCTCCTGACCAGCGACGTCGACCCGCGCGACCACGCCTTCCTGACCGGCGAGCGCACGCCCGAGGGCTTCTTCCACGTGCGCGCCGGCCTCGACCAGGCCATCGCGCGCGGCCTCTCCTACGCGCCCTACGCCGACCTGATCTGGTGCGAGACCTCCGAGCCCAACCTCGAGGAGGCCAAGCGCTTCGCGGAGACGGTCCACGCCCAGTTCCCCGGCAAGCTCTTGGCCTACAACTGCTCGCCGTCGTTCAACTGGCGCAAGAAGCTCGACTCCCACACGATCTCGATCTTCCAGCGCGAGCTGGGCGCGATGGGCTACCGCTTCCAGTTCGTGACGCTGGCGGGCTTCCACGCCCTGAACCACTCGATGTTCGAGCTGGCGCGCGGCTACAAGCAGAGCGGCATGTCCGCCTACTCCGAGCTGCAGGAGGCCGAGTTCGCCTCCGAGCCGTTCGGCTACACCGCCACGCGCCACCAGCGCGAGGTCGGAACGGGCTACTTCGACGCGGTCGCGAGCGCCCTGTCCGGAGGCCAGAGCTCCACCCAGGCCATGGCCGACTCGACCGAGTCCGAACAGTTCTGAAGCTTTCCGGCGGTCCCGGGGTGATGCGGATCTCCTCGGGGCCACGGGCGCTCCTCGGGCCTCCCCTCCGGTCTCGATCGCCGGGGGGGAGGCCCCCTTCGTTCGGGCGGCGCCTCCCGAACGCCTCCGCGGGCGTGTCGAGACGATCCAGCGGACGCGCCGACCTCCCCCGCGCGCACCCGCTTTGGTACGACGAGGGCATGGACTGGACCTCGGTGCGCGCCCTCTTCCCCGCCGTGCGCGAGCGCGTGTACCTGAACACGGCCACCTACGGACCCGGACCGGATCCCGTCCGCGCGGCCGTCGACCGCGCCAACGCCGAGTGGTCCGAGGGCCGCGGCGACTGGCAGGCGTGGGAGCGCGCCGGCGAGCGCGCGCGCGCGGCCTTCGCGCGCTGGATCGGCGCCCGCGCACAGGACGTCGGCCTGGTGCCCGCGGTCTCCGTCGCCGCGGCGCAGGTCGCGGAGCGCCTGCCGCTGCGTCCCGGCGCGAACGTCGTCGCGGGCGCGCTCGAGTTCCGCAGCAACCTCTACCCGTGGCTGCAGACCGAGGCGCGCGGCGCGGAGGTGCGCGTGGTGCCCTCGCGCGACGGCCTGCTGCCGTTCGAGGACCTGCTCGACGCGGTGGACGACCGGACGGCCGTCGTCGCGGTGTCGGGCGTGCAGAGCTCGCAGGGCCAGCGCCTCGACCTCGAGCGCCTGTCGGAGCGCTGCCGCCGCCACGGCGCGCGGCTGTTCGTCGACGGCACGCAGCAGGTCGGCGCGCTGCGGCTGCCGCTGGAGCTCGTCGACTACCTGGCCGTGGCCTCCTACAAGTGGCTGCTCGGCCCGCGCGGCACGGGCTTCCTGTACGTCGCTCCCGAGCGCGTCGAGGAGCTCGCCCCGCTCGCCCCGGGCTGGCGCACGCCCGACGACCCGCGCGGCGTCTACTACGGTCCTCCGCTCGACGTGCCCGCCACCGCCGAGCGCTTCGACGTCAGCCTGGCCTGGCAGGCATGGGTCGGCCTCGACGCCGCCTTCGACCTGCTGGAGCCGCTGGGCCCCGAGAACGTCGAACGCCGCGACCTCGAGCTCGCCGACGCCTTTCGCGCGGGCCTGACCGACCTCGGCCTGACGCCGATCGTCCCCGCGGACCAGGCCTCCCAGATCGTCGCGCTGCGCGTCCCCGACGCCCAGGCGCTGGAGCGGCAGCTCGGCGAGGCCGGCGTGGTCGCCGCCGTGCGCGACGGCTTCCTGCGCCTCTCGTTCCACTTCTTCAACGACGAGTCCGACGTGCAGGCGGCCCTGACCGCGCTCGCCGCCGTGTAGGGGCCGTCGCGTGGAGGGCTTCCTGCGGACGATGGTCAGCTACGCGCACGAGGACGCCGAGCTGTCCCTGCGCGTCGCGCGCGCCCTCCGCGACCACGGCGTCCCCGTGTGGTTCGACCGCTGGGAGCTTCCCGCCGACCTGCCCGAGGACGAGGTCACTCCCGCGCTCGACGAGGCGCTGGCGAGGATGGACGCCCTCGTCGTCCTGGAGACTCGGGTCGCGCGCTCGCGCCGTGCTCAGCAGGTTCCGGGGTACACGCTGGGTCACGCCATGGCGCCGCCCGCCGGCCCGCTGAACGACGCCCCGTTCCTCGGCCACGAGCAGTTCGCCTGGATCGAACGGGCTCCGCCGGGGAAGGTCGTGAAGGTCGTGCGCCTGGACTTCGAGACCGCCCCCGCAGGCGCCCCCGCAGCCGACGGCACGGCCGCGCCGCGGCAGGCCGTGTGCTACCGCGTGATGACGACCTTCGGCCGCGAGTGCCGGACCGCCGAGCGCCACCCGTGGAATTCCGACGGCCAGTATCCGCGGTCCTGCACGCTGGTCGGCGAGGAGGTGTCCCTGGCGTTCGACCGTGCGCTAGGCGGCCTGCCCGACGTGCTCCGCGAGCTGTGCGCCGTCACAGCAGCGGATTGAGCTCGCGGTCGGCGTACACGTTGGTGCGGATCTCGCGCTGCAGTTCGCCCGCGCGCAGGTCGAGGCGATAGGGCCCCGGCATCAGCTCGAACGCGTACGTGCCGTCGGCGCCGGTCGTGGTCGAGCCCATCGGGTCGTCGTTCGGCTCGCGGAAGAACGCGATGCGCGCCTCCGTCACGGGGCGGTCGAAGCGGTCGACCACCGTGCCGTGGACGCGCACCTTGTGCGGATCGCGGTCGACGAGCAGCTCGAAGAGACCCGCCGGGGAGCCCTCGGGCACTGCGACCTCCAGGCGCACGACCCGGGGACCGTCCGCCGGTGCGCTCAGGAGCGCGAAGCGCGTGTCCGCCGCGAGGGTCCGCGCGCCGTCGAGCACCGACATGCGTAGGCTGGGGAACCGCTGCAGGCTGCGCTTCCCGGTTCCGGCCTGCTCGGCCAGTCGCCCCTCGGGCTCCGCGCAGCCCACGGCGACGGCGGCCTCCTGACCGGGCTCGAGGCGCAGCTCGTAGCCCACGACGTCCTGCGCGCCCGTCACGTATCCGTGCACCGTCTCGCGGGCGCCGACGGGCTCGGGTCGTCCGGGGCGCGGAGCGTAGTTGCTGTGGCGCGTCAGGATGTAGCGGAAGTGGTTCTCGGGCGCCGACAGGACCAGGGTGAAGCGACCGCCCTGCGGCGCCTCGAAGAACACGACGTCGCGGAACGTCGCGCCGCCCTGTCGGTCGCGTTCGAACAGCACGTCCCCCGCGGGTCCCAGCACGCGCACGCGCGCGACCGCCTCCCACGCCCGCGCGTAGCCCCAGGCGTCGAGCACGAAGATCGAGAGCTCGCCCGCGTCGGCGAAGAAGGGGTAGTTCACGCGCTGACCGGACGACGTGAAGCGGTCGGCGACGTGTCCGTTGCGCGCGAGCAGCGCCGTCGCGGGCAGCTCGGGGCGGCCGGACAGCGTGATCGACGGCTGGTCGGGCTTCGGTCCGGGTGCGGGGCCCGCGCCGAGCTCGACGGCGCTCGCGTCGGACTCGGGGGTGAGGGGCTCCGCCGCCGGGCGCGAGGTCGGCCGCGACGTCGGGCGCGAGGCCGGAGCTTCCGGGTCCTGAGGCTCCGCACGGTCGGTCGACGTGCACGCGACGAGCGGCAGCAGCAGCGCCGCGCCCAGGACACGGCGCGCGAGGGACGACGCACGGCTCACGCGAAGAGCTCCAGCTTCGGCCAGCGCCGACCGAGGACGGCCGTCGCCTCCCCACCGAGCCAGCCTTCGATCACCGTGGCGTACACCTGGCGGAAGTCGATCGTGTGCAGCAGGTTGCCGTTCGGGTCGAGGCTCGCGAGGTCCGGCTGCTCGCCGTGCACGCCGCCGCGCACGCGGCCGCCGGCGAGGAACATCATCGAGGCCGTGCCGTGGTCGGTGCCCGCGTCCGGACCCAGGCCGCTCTCCGTCGGACGGCGCCCGAACTCGCTCGTGGTCATGACGAGCACGCGGCGCAGGAGGTCCTGCTTCTCGAGGCTCTCGAGGAACGCGTCGAGCGCCGCGTCCAGACGCCCGAGCAGCGCGGGGTGGTCCTGGGTCTGGGAGGTGTGCGTGTCGAATCCGTCGAGGGTCACATGGTAGCAGCGCGCGCCGAGCTCGCCCCGGATCATCTTGGCGACGGTCTCCAGCGCGCGTCCGAGCGAGTCGCCGGGGAACTGCGCGCCGGGGCGCTGGTTGCGGAGCGCGAAGACGCGGTCGCTCGCGCGGCGCGCGGCGTCGAAGGCCGCCTGGAGCGAAGCCGTGCGCTCGTCCCGGGCCGGCGCCGAGTTCAGTCGTCGCAGCGCCTCCAGCCGTCGCTCGCCGTGCTCCGCCGCGCCGGGGACGCGCAGGCGGAACGTGGCCGGATCGCCGACGGCGGGCGGCACGCTGCGCGCGCCCCGCAGCGCCAGGGGCACGACGTCGGTCCCTACGGCGAGCAGCGCGGTCGGCTCGGCGTCGCCGGCGGCCAGCACGTCGTCGTGCAGGCGGCCGAGCCAGCCGGTCCGCGGCTGCGGATCGTCGGGGTCCGCCGCCGCCCACACGTCCTGGCTGCGAAAGTGCGAGAGGTTCGTGTCCGGGTAGCCGACGCCCTGGACGACGGCCAGCTGGCCCCGCTCGAAGCGCCGGTGCAGGCGCTCGAGCTGCCGCGCGAAGGCGTTCTGGTCGTCGCCCAGGGGCAGCAGCCGCTTGCGCTGGAGCGCGAGGCGCGGGCGCAGCGCGTAGTAGCGGTCGTCGCGGTACGGCACGACCGTGTTCAGGCCGTCGTTGCCGCCGCGCAGCTCGAGCACGACGAGGACAGCACCGGCAGCGCGGCGGCCGCGCGCAGCACGTCGCGCCGGCTGGGGGCGCCCGCTCCCGGGCCGGTCGGTCCGGTGGAGCGCGCTTGCGGTTGCGGGTCTCGCGGATTCATCAGCACAGGGCGAACTCGGGCGTCGCCATCAGGAGGTGCAGCACCGCGCGCGTCTTGCGACGGGCGAGCGGCGCGGGGTTCTCGAAGAACTCTTCCTCGGCGAGGTAGAGCAGCAGCTCGCGGCGCTGCTCGCGTCGCAGCGGCCGGTTCAGCAGGCGGCGCGCCAGCTCGTCGACGAGCTGCCCGTCGTCGGCCCCGCTGGGCGTCCAGGCGTCGAAGTCGGCCGCGGGCCCGCCGACCACGTCTCTCGCGGTGTGCGCCACGGCGGACACGGTCATGGCGAAGTTGTAACGCTCGAGCAGGAAGCCCGTCTGGATCCAGGCGTCCCCGCCGTCCCAGCCCGCGACCGAGGGCGGGCGGAAGAGCTCCATCCCCATGCGCCGCAGCCAGGCCGTCAGGGACAGCCGGTGCGGGTTCTGCACGCGCAGCGCGCGGAGCGCGGACACGGCGTACTCGACCGGGTTCTTGGTGCGCGCCCAGCGCCAGCGGGTCTCGTAGAACGCGCGCGAGCGGAACAGCGTGCGCAGCGTCTCGCGCACGTCGCCGCCGCTGGAGGCGAGCTGCGCGGCGAGCGCGTCGACGAGCTCGTCGTGCGCGGCGTCCGCGGGGCGCCCGGCGTCGGTCGGCGCGTCGTGGACGAACCAGGACACGAGGCGCGCCGCCACGAAGCGGAAGCAGCGCGGATCCTGCAGGATGCGCTCGAGGACCTCGTCGCCCTCCTCGATCCCCTCCGGGCCCCGGCGTCCGCGCAGGCGACGCCCGAAGACGAGCTTGTCGCCGGTGTCGTGGTCCTGCGGCTCGAAGCGGAAGTCGAGCGAGTCCCGTGCGGTCGTGGTCCAGCCCGTGAAGGCGCGGGCGATCTCGACGACGTCCTGCTGGGTGTACTGATCGAGGCCGAGCGTGAAGAGCTCGAGCAGCTCGCGCGCCCAGTTCTCGTTGGGGTTCTCGGCGACGTTCGTCCGCCCGTCGAGGAACACGAGCATCGCGGGGTCGCGCGCCACGGCCCGCAGCAGGTCCCCGAACGCGCCCGCGCCGAGTCGGCGGAACGTGCGGTTCTGGTGCAGCATGAGCCGCGCGTTCGGCGCGTCGCTCTCGCGGCACGCGAAGTGGTCGTGCCAGCACAGCGCGAGCTTCTCCTGCAGCGGGTGGCGCCCCCGGACCATGCGATACGTCCACCAGCTCTGCAGCGCCGTGACGCGGCCTTGGCGCGGCTCGACCGCGCCCTCGATGTCGGTCAGCTCGCCGCCGCGCAGCTCGATCTCGCGCTCCAGCTCCGGGTCCTCGTCGGGGAAGTCGACGAAGGCGTCCACGGCGCCGTCGGGCCCCAGGCGGACCAGCTCCGCGAGACGCTCGGGAGGTTCCCCGAACCCCGCGCGCCGCGCGAGGTGCGCGGCCTTCGCGAAGTCCCAGGGGTCCTGCGACGTGGGTTCGAACGGGTCGAGGAGCGACATGGCGTACGCCCGCCGATTCTAGATGCCTGCAGGCCGGGCCGGCAGCCGGCTATCGCGGGCCAGTCCGGGAATTCGTTCGATCGGGCGCGCCTTTCAAGGAGATCGGCGGAACGAATTCCCCTTCCGGGTAGTTCCTCAGGGTCCAGACGTCCCCCGTCTCCGCGCGCACCTCCGCGTCCGTGAAGGAAAGGCGCAAAACGCGAGCTCGAACGAACCGCGGCGGCACCTCGGGAAAGGGATTCTCTGCGAACAGACCCCCCACGTCGTCGGAGCCCTCGAGGAGCGACTGCAGCAGGCCGCGGAACCACGGGCTGTGCTGCTGCCACGAGGCCCCGGCGAACCACGGGAACGGCAGGAACCACATCTGCCAGTCCAGCCGCGGCATGTGGGGCGCGACCCAGCCCGGGCCCGGGAGCGGCCCCTGAGGCTTGAAGCGGAACTCGTACGCGAGCCACTCGCTGCCGTCGGCGCTGCCCTCGACGAGGCCCTCCGCGCGCTCGGTGGTCATGACGCGGAACAGGCCGTAGGAGTTCACCGCCCGCAGCGGACGCACTGCGGAGAGGACCGGGTCGCCGAGGCGGGCCACGCCTTCGCTCTCGCCCCACTCCCCCGCCGCGCGCACCACGTGCAAGAGCCCGAGAGGCACGACCGCGAGCGCCAGCAGCCCGGCCGCGAGGCGCTGCACGATTCCGGCGGGCCGCGGCGCGGCTGCGCCGCCGGAGCCGAAGAGCGCGCCGTCGTCGAGGAGCGTCAGGCACAGCACGACCGTCAGCAGGTTGAAGAAGCCGTAGTTCCCGGTGAGCGCGATCAGGACCTGGAGCAGGACCAGCGGCACGACGGCCAGGTGACGCAGGGTCCGCGGACCGAACACGAAGAACGGCACCACGAGCTCGACCCCGAACATCGCCATGCACGACCAGCGCTGCACGGCCTCCGGCAGCTGGTGCGCGTACCAGGCGAGCGGCGTGGGGAGCGGCTGCGTCTCGTAGTGGAAGGCGAGCGCCGAGCCGTCGGCCCAGGCCGCGTCCCCGCTGGCGAGCTTGAACGCGCCCGAGAGGAACATCAGCCGGAACAGGAGCAGCCACAGGAGCCAGCGCGCGGCCCGGGGCGGCTCGCGGTCGCGGGCCGCCGACATGCGCAGCCGCCACGGCGCGTACGCGCAGGCGAGGACTCCGGTCTCGATCAGCAGCACGTCCCACTGGAACGACAGGAACGCGCCGCCGACGACCGTCAGCGAGAGGTAGCAGAGGCAGGCCACGGCGGAGGCGAGCGCGGGGACCAGGCCCGCGAGCATCGCCAGCGCGGCGACCAGTCCGACGGCGCAGACCGCGTGCAGCGCGACGTCGCTCGAGTCGATCCAGAACAGCGTCGGAAAGCGCGCCCAGCGCGACTCGCCGGCCGTCTCGCAGTACGCCGACCAGGCGGAGAGCTCACGCCCCGCCGGCGCGATCCCGTCGCTGCCGATCAAGGCCTCGACCTGGACCCACAGCGACACGAAGGCGATGGCGAAGACGAGGCCGAGCCCGCGGACGAACAGGCGCCGAGAGCGGCGGAACCCGGACGGTCCGGCCGCGGGCGGCGTCGCGCGCTCGCGGCCCGCGCCGTGCGTGCCTCGCGGCGCATCGACGGACGCCGGAACTTGCGCGGCCGAACTCTGGAGAGGCCCCATTAGCCCGGACTCTTCACGACGCGTAGATCGAAACGGCTCAACTCGGTGTCCGCCGGTGCTTTGCGGGCGCCGGCCCCGCAGCAGCCTGGCGTATGGATCGGCGAAGACGCCGGGTCAGGTCGTCGAGGACGCCGGTGTTTGCAAAGTGCCGGCAGGGGCCGAGAGGCTGCCGGTTGTGCCGTTTCGGCTGCGTGCTCATGAATCGTTCGGGCTAGTCGCCCGGCTGGAGTTCGACGATCAGGGCCATCGCACCGTCGATCTGGAAGTACTCGAGCTCCAGCTCGTGCACGCCGCCGCCGAGCTCGAGTTCGACCTCGTCGCGGGTCGGCGCGTGCCAGGTCCAGTTCTGGAGGACGACCTGGCCGTCGATCCGGAAGCGCACCCCGTCGTCGGAGATGATCGACAGGCGGTAGGTTCCCGCCTCCGCGAGCTCGAGACGCGCGGCCGCGCGCAGGCCGAAGTGGGTCGCCCCGACGGCCTCCTTGACCTCGTCGCGGCCGCCCCAGGGGGTCAGCCAAGCCTGGACCGTGCCCTGCGCGACCGGGTCCCGCGCCAGCGCGCGCCAGGCCTCGAGCTGATCGGCACCGCGCGGGTCGGGCCCGTCCTTCCACAGAAACCAGCGGGCGTCCCAGCGCGCGTCGCGCAGCAGCCCGCCCGGCAGTCGCGGAAGCGGCCGCGGCGCGCCGCTCTCGAAGTCCCACGGACCCCACTCGCCCATCTCGATCGACTCGATGCGCGGCTTGTCGGGGTCGACGGCGCCGTCCTCGAACTGCGAGCCCGGCACGCGCGGCGGCACGAGGAACAGCGCTCGCTCCAGCTCGGGGTGTTGCCGGCCGTCGTCGGACTTGAGCGACGCCTCGGAGATGTGGCCGCTCGGCAGCCAGCCGCCCAGGCCCTTGAGCCGCTCGCGCAGCTCGTCCTCGGCGGCCTCCTCGCCCTCGTCGTCCGCGAGATCCGCCAGGTACAGCTCGCGCGTGTCGGCCTCGAAGACGTTGTCGGCGAAGCGCAGGCCCGTGGTCTGCTTGAGCACGAGGTCGCTGTCGTTCTTCTTGAACGAGTTGCCGACGATCCAGTGGTCGCGCGAGGACGTGTCGAACTGCTCGCCGTAGGGGCCGTCGACGAACTGCTCGTCGTCGTCCCACCAGAGCTCGAGGCCGATCTCGTTCTCGTGCAGCACGTTCTTCGCGATCAGGCACTCCTGCCCGTGCTCGATCGAGATCCCGCCGCCCAGTGTCCTGGAGAACTGGTTGCCCACGACCACCATGCGGTCGGAGTAGCCGCCCCAGAGTCCGTGCTGCCGGCACCCGTTCCCCACGTTCTCGATCACGCGGTTCTCCGACGAGAACGTGATCTCGATCGCGTTGGCGACCGCGTGCGAGAAGTCGTTGCGGTAGATCAGGTTGCGGTCGCAGCCTCCGGCCGGATTCTCGCCGCGCTCGACGGCGCGCCCCAGGACCCGGTCCTGCCCCGCGTAGGCGAACAACCCGTCGCCGCAGTGCGTGGCGGAGTTGAACGCGACGACGTTGTCCGAGCAGCGCTCGAACATCAGGATCCCCGCCGAGTCCTGCCCCCGCCAGTACACGCCGTGGCTGTAACCGCGCACGCAGTAGTCGAAGCGGTTGTGGCTGATCTGGTTGCTGCTGGAACGGTACATCGCCAGCCCCCAGCCCGACAGGAACGAGAAGTCGTTGTCGTGGATCCGCGCGCTGCCGCAGCGGTTCAGCAGGATGCCGTTCTGCCCCCCGCGGCCGCGGCAGTCGCGCACGACCAGCTCGGAGCAGTCCGTCGCCGAGATGGCACCGCCGTAGTTCGCGAGCCACTCGCCCTGGTCGTTCTCGTGCGGCCAGAGCCAGTCCCGCGGATCCTCCGCGGCCTGCGTGCTGTAGAGG
>CAYGPA010000113.1:0-1097 GCA_964351535.1 uncultured Planctomycetaceae bacterium | reverse complement strand
CAGTCGCGCGCGACGATGCACCCGCGGTAGCCGCCGACCGTGCCGCCGCGGATGGTCACGTCGGTGCAGCCCACGAGCACGATCCCAAAGCCCACGAGGTCGTCCGGCGCGGTTCCCGCGGGTGCTCCGCGAACCGTGGAGCCCGAGAGGTCCAGCGTGATTCCCTGGACGCCCTCCAGGCGGAAGACACCCGTCTCGCCGTTCGCGCCCAGCGGCGGGAGCAGGTGCTCGCCCGTCGCCACGAGCAGGCTGCGCGTCACGCGGATCGTCGCGCCGGGATTGGGCACGTAGCGGCTCTTCACGCTCTGCGCACCGGCGTGAAGCGCGAGCAGCAGGAGCGCGACACAGGCACCGAGCCCGCGCGCGCGACCGACAGGAATCCCCCCCATGCGCGTCGTCGCCTCCATCGACCTTCCATCCATCCGTCCGGACAAGTGCGAGATCTTAGCAACGGCACCGGGAGTACCGTCCGAAGCCTCCGGCGCGGCGCGTATCGATTGCGTGGACCTCCACGGCGAGGGGGCCGTCGGTGCGACCCCTGGCCGATCGAGAATGTGGTATCGTCCGCGCTCCCGCGACCGGGCCCGAAGAGGCCCCTGGCCACCCCCGGCGCATCCCTGCGAGACCCGGGGCCACCCCTCGGGCGAGTCCTCGACCCCGTCGACCCACCCCCGATCCGAGAGACGTCCGTGGCGACTCCTACCACCGTGCAAAGCTCCGGGATCCGGCTCGAGCCCGAGATCCCGGTCTGCCAGACCGACCTCCCGCTGGACTGGTACCAGGAGGAGTTCAAGCCGTACGCCGAGGAGTACCTGGCGCTCCCCGATCGCAAGCCGGGCACGCTGCTGCCGTGGCTCGACCGGTACGCCAAGCCGGCGCTCGACCACTTCGGCGACGACCTGATGCTCGTGGCGCACTTCTACATGGGCGGCGAGATCGTGAAGCTCGTCGAGCGCTACGGCGGCTCGGTCGCCGACAGCTACGCGCTGGCCCTGCAGGCGTCGCGCCACCCCGAGAAGAAGGTCATCGTCGAGTCCGCCGTGCACTTCATGGCCGAGGCCATCGCGATCCTCGCGAACGACGACCAGTCGGTGTGG